>NZ_JBHZAG010000067.1:0-59087 GCF_042754125.1 Amycolatopsis sp. NPDC059235 | reverse complement strand
TTACATCTAAAAAAAACCCTCAAACCCCCCCCCCCCCGCGCCGTAGTCACAATCAAGCTTCGGGGTGCCCCACCGCACAAGCCGACCCAACCGAAACCGCAGCCTAAAGACGCTCGAGAACAGTCACGTTAGCCTGCCCACCACCCTCACACATCACCTGCAGCCCGTACCGCCCACCAGTCCGCTCCAGTTCATGCAACAGGGTAGTCATCAACCGAGCCCCAGTAGCCCCAATCGGATGCCCCAAAGCAATCCCGCCGCCATTCACATTGACCTTCTCATGCGGCACACCAATCTCCTGCATCCAAGCCAACACCACCGGCGCAAAAGCTTCATTGCACTCAAACAGATCGATGTCATCCACAGACAGCCCAGTCTTCTCCAACGCCCGCTGAGTAGCCGGAATAGGCGCAGTCAACATCCACACCGGATCCGCCCCATACACGCTGATGTGATGCACCCGAGCCCGCGGCGTCAGCCCATGCTCCGCCACCGCCCGCTCGGACGCGATCAGCAAAGCCCCAGCCCCATCACTGATCTGCGACGCCACCGCAGCAGTAAGCGGACTACCCTCCTCAAGAGGCTTAAGCCCAGCCATCTTCTCCAGAGAAGTATCCCGACGCGGACCTTCATCCACCGAGAACTCGCCAACCGGCGAAATCTCCCGCGAGAACCGGCCAGCATCGATAGCCGCCAACGCCCGCCGGTGACTCTCGAACGCGAACTCCTCCAAAGAGGACCGAGAAAGCCCCCACTTCTCAGCAATCATCCGCGCAGAACGAAACTGCGAAACCTCTTGATCCCCATACCGAGCCACCCACCCAGGCGACTCCGCGAACGGCGTACTGAACCCGAACTGCTGCCCCACCACCATCGCCGAAGAAATCGGAATAGCGGACATATTCTGCACTCCCCCGGCAACAATCAAATCCGCAGTCCCGGACATCACCCCCTGCGCCGCGAAATGCACCGCCTGCTGACTGGACCCGCACTGCCGATCGATAGTCACCCCAGGAACATGATCCGGCAACCCAGCCACCAGCCAAGCAGTCCGAGCCACATCCCCAGCCTGCGACCCAATCGTGTCGCAACACCCGAACACGACATCGTCAACAGCCCCAGGATCAATCCCAGTCCGCTGCACCAGCGCGCGAATCGCATGCGCTCCCAAATCAGCGGAATGCATCCCCGCGAGCGAACCACCACGACGGCCGACCGGAGTGCGAACCGCGTCCACCACATATGCCTCAGGCACGAAATCCTCCAGCCGGATCAGGGATGCTGACTGCTCACCGAGACAACTTCCCCAGTGAGATAAGACGAATAAGCACTAGCGAGAAACACCATCACATTGGCGACTTCCCAAGGCTCAGCAGCCCGGCCGAACGCCTCGCGCCCCTTCAACTCGGTCAACAGCTCGGCGCTAGTGACCTTCTCCAGGAACGGATGCATCGCCAGGCTGGGCGACACCGCGTTGACCCGAATCCCCGAAGGGGCCAAGTCCATCGCCGCAGACCGGGTCAACGCCATCACCCCAGCCTTAGCGGCCGCGTAATGCGCCTGCCCCTCCTGCGCCCGCCAGCCGATCACCGAAGCGTTGTTGACGATCACCCCCCGAGTACCGCGAGCGATCATCCGCCGGGAAGCCGCCCGAATACAGCGGAAAGTCCCGGTCAAAGTCACGTCGAGCACCAACGACCACTGCTCGTCGGTCATCTCGGTGATCGAAACCGTACCGCCAAGCCCGGCATTGTTGACCATGACCTCAACCCCGCCGAACGGCTCAGCGGCATCGAGCAGAGCAGCGACCTGCTCCTCCTTGGTCACATCGCACACCACCGAAACAACCCGCTCGGCACCGAACTCCGCCCCCAGTTTGGAAGCCGACTCGCCAAGCCGCCGCTCATGCGTATCCCCGATGACGACCGCCCGCGCACCCTCCTCCAGGCACCGCCGGGCAACAGCCGCCCCGATCCCCGCACCGGCAGCCGCGGTCACCACGACCACCCGCTCGGCGAGCAACCCATGCCCCGGCACGTAATCCGGTGCTGGCTGTTCCGGTTTAACACTCACGGTCGCGGCTCCTTAGGCAAGCCAAGCACCCGCTCGGCAATGATGTTTCGCTGAATTTCGTCCGAACCGCCGTAAATCGTGTCGGCCCGGCTGAACAAGAAAAGCGTCTGCTGAGCATCAAGATCGTAAGCACCGGCAGCGGTCAGCGCAGAACCTCCGCGGACCTCCATCGCCAGTTCGCCTAACTCCCGATGCCACCGAGCCCACAACAGCTTCGACACCGAAGCCTCCGGCCCTTGCGACCCAGCCTCATACGCACTGAGCGTCCGCAACGCGTGCACCCGCAACACCTCGAGGCCCACAGCGGCCTGCGCCAACCGATCCCGCACAACCGGATCGTCATAACGCCCATTCGACTTGGCGGTAGCCACAATTCCCGCCAATTCCCGGGCAAAACCGACCTGCTGCCCGATAGTCGACACCCCGCGCTCGAACCCGAGCGTCGCCATCGCGACCCGCCACCCATCCCCGGGCGCGCCCACCACCAGGGACTCCGATGTCCGAGCCCCGTCGAAGAAGACCTCGTTGAACTCGCTGGTCCCGGTCAGCTGCCGGATCGGCCGCACCTCGACCCCGGGCTGATCCATCGGCACCAGCAGATACGACAACCCAGCGTGCCGCCGGGAACCAGCCTCGGTCCGCACCACCGCGAAGCACCACTGCGCGTGCTGAGCGAGCGACGTCCAGATCTTCTGCCCGTCGATCACCCACTCGCCGCCGTCCAGCCGCGCCCGCGTGCGCACCCCGGCCAGGTCAGATCCCGCCCCAGGCTCGGAATAACCCTGACACCACAGCTCAGTAACCCCGACGATCCCCGGCAGGAACCGCCGCCGCTGCTCGTCCGTGCCGTGCGCGATCAATGTCGGCCCGAGCAGTTCCTCGCCAAGGTGGTTGACGCGAGCAGGCGCGTCCGACCGGGCGTACTCCTCGTGGAAGATCACCTGCTGCAACAGGCTCAGCCCGCGCCCGCCGTACTCGACCGGCCAGCCGAGGCACGTCCAGCCGTGCGCCGCCAGGTGCTGGTTCCACGCCTGACGCTCGTCGGCCGCCTCGTGCTCGCGCCCGGATCCGCCGAGGCCCTTCAACGCGGCGAATTCGCCGGTGAGGTGGTCGCCGAGCCACGCGCGCACGTCGGCGCGGAACTGCTCGTCCTCGGGGGTGTAGCGAAGATCCACCCGTCCTCCTGGTCCGCCGGTGCCGGTCCCGCCACGCTACCAAACCAAGCACTTGTTTGGTAGCATCGCCGCCGAACCGAGAAGGAGTGATGCGCGTTGAGCGGAACCGAAGAAAGCACCGACGAGCAGGTCGTGACGTACGAGGTGCGCGGTCCGGTCGCGGTCGTCACGCTGAACCGGCCGCAGTACCGCAACGCCCAGAACTCGAAGATGACCTACGCGCTGGACGCCGCCTTCACGAAGGCGGTGGACGACCCGGACGTCAAGGCGATCGTGCTGGCGGGCAACGGCAAGCACTTCTGCGCCGGGCACGACATCGGCACCCCCGGGCGCGACATCGACCAGAGTTTCGAGCGCAAAGCGGTCATCTGGTGGGACCACACCGACCGGGCGGGCGTCGATTCCCGCTTCGCCCGCGAGTCCGAGGTCTACCTCGGCATGTGCCGGCGCTGGCGGGAGATCCCGAAGCCGGTGATCGCGATGGTGCAGGGCGCGTGCATCGCGGGCGGACTGATGCTCGCGTGGTCGTGCGACTTCATCGTGGCTTCCGACGACGCGTTCTTCTCCGACCCGGTCGTGCGGATGGGCATCCCGGGCGTCGAGTACTTCGCGCATCCGTGGGTGATGAACCCGCGCGCGGCGAAGGAGTTCCTCTACACCGGCGACCGGTTCGGCGCGGACCGCGCGCAGGCACTCGGCATGGTCAACCACGTCGTGCCGCGCGCCGAGCTCGAAGAGGCGACGTTCGCGATCGCCGAGCGGATCGCGCAGATGCCGCAGCTGGGCCTGGCGCTCACGAAGAAGGCCGTCAACCAGGCGGAAGACCTGATGGGCATGCGGTCCGGAATGGACTCGGTGTTCGGCCTGCACCACGCCGCGCACGCGCACAACGCCGAGCTGGACACCGATTCGCTCGCCGGGCTCGACGCGCGGTCGATGGCGAAGGCCAACAAGAAGGCCGCGGGAGAGTCATGAGCCCGGAATTCACCGCCGCGGAGGAAGAGTTCCGCGCGGAGGCCCGTGCCTGGCTGAAGGAGAACAGCCCTGGCCCGCTGCCGTCGATGGACACCGAAGACGGCGCCCGCGCGCACCGCGAGTGGGAAGCGAAGCTCGCCGAGGGCCGGTGGTCGGTGGTCACCTGGCCCGCCGAATACGGCGGCCGCGACGCGACGCTGACCGAGTGGGTGCTGTTCGAGGAGGAGTACTACCTCAGCGGCGCGCCGACCCGGATCGCGCAGAACGGCATCTCGCTGCTGGCCCCGATCATCTTCGAGCACGGCACCGACGATCAGCGCCGGCGACACCTGCCGCTGACCGCCAACGGCACCCGGATCTGGGCACAAGCCTGGTCCGAGCCCGAGGCGGGCAGCGACCTCGCCGGGATCCGCAGCACCGCCGTCCGCGACGACGAGCGCGGCGGCTGGGTCCTGGGCGGGCAGAAGATCTGGAGTTCCCGCGCCCCGTTCGCCGACTGGGGTTTCGGCCTGTTCCGCTCCGACCCGGAAGCCGAACGGCACCGCGGCCTCACGTACTTCCTGTTCCCGCTCGACTCCGAGGGCGTCACCGTCCGGCCGATCGCGCAGCTCGACGGAGACAGCGGGTTCGCCGAGATCTTCTTCGACGACGTCTTCGTGCCTGATCAGGACGTCCTCGGCGGCGTCGGCGACGGCTGGCGCGTCGCGATGAGCACGGCAGGCAACGAACGCGGCCTGTCGCTGCGTTCGCCGGGCCGGTTCCTCGCGGCGGCGGACCGGCTGCTCGACCTCTGGGCCGAGCGCGGCTCCGAAGCCCCGCACCTGCGCGACCGCGTGGCCGACGCCTGGATCAAGGCCGAGTCCTACCGGCTCTACACCTGGGACACCGTCGACCACGTCCAGAACGGCGGCGACGTCGGCGCGGCGGGCAGCGTCAACAAGCTCTTCTGGACCGGACTCGACCTCGGCATCCAGGAAACGGCGCTCGACCTGCTCGGCCCGGACCAGGAGCTGCTCGGCCCCGGCGCGACGGCCGGCGGGCGCTGGATGGAGGACTACCTGTTCGCCCTCGGCGGCCCGATCTACGCCGGCACCAACGAAATCCAGCGCAACATCGTCGCGGAACGCCTGCTCGGCCTCCCCCGCGGCGAACGCAGGAAGGCACAAGCATGAAGTTCCGGCTGTCCGCCGAACAGCGCGCGTTCGCCGAAGCGCTGGACGCCCTGCTGGGCGCGGCCGACGTCCCCGGCGTCAACCGGTCCTGGGCGGCCAAGCGGCCGGAACCCGGGCTGAAGCTGTGGAAGCAGCTGGCCGAACTGGGCGTCACCGCGCTCGGCGTGGACGAGGAACACGGCGGCGTCGGCGGGACCGCGGTCGATCTGATCGTGGCCTTCGAGCGTCTCGGGTATCACGGCGTTCCGGGTCCGGTGATCGAGTCCATCGCCGCCGCGCCCGCGCTGCTCACGGACGCTTCGTTGCTGTCCTCGCTGGCTTCCGGGGACGCGATGGTGACCTTCGCGAGCGCGCCGCACACTCCCTACGCGCTGGATGCGGATGTCGCGACGGACGTCTTCGTGGTCGGAGATTCGCTGGCACGGGCGGAAATCGGCCGCCCGCTGCAGTCGGTCGATCCTTCCCGGCATCTGTTCGAGGCCACCGCCGGTGCCGACGCTCAGCCGCTCGCCCCGGAGAAGCGCGCAGAGGCGCTCGACCTCGCCAGCCTCGCCTGCGCGGCGGAGTTGCTGGGCTGCGGCGAGCGGATGCTGGAAGACACCGTCGCGTACCTCGGCCAGCGACGCCAGTTCGGCCGCGTGATCGGCGAGTACCAAGCGCTCAAGCACGCTGCCGCAGACGTCCGAGTGGCGCTCGATTTCGCCCGTCCCCTGCTGCTCGGCGCGGCCCGCGAGCCCAGCGCCCGGGCGATCTCGGCGGCGAAGGTCGCGACGTCGGACGCGGCCCAGCTCGCCGCGCGCACCGGACTGCAGCTGCACGGCGCGATCGGCTACACGCTCGAATGCGACCTGAGCCTGTGGCTGTTGCGCGTCCGGGCGCTCGTGGGCTGCTGGGGCACGCCGTCCGTGCACCGCGCGCGGGTGCTGGAGAGCCTGATGAGGGGCCGCTGATGCACTTCGCGCTGACCGATGAGCAGCGGGAACTCGCCGCCGCCGTCCGCGGGCTGGTCCAGCGACGAGCCGCGAAGACCGATCTGCGAGCGGCGATCGACTCGCCGACCGGATACGACACCGAACTGTGGTCCGCGCTGTGCGAGCAGATCGGCGTCGCCGCGCTGGCCATTCCCGAGGAGTACGGCGGGGCCGGGTTCAGTCTGTTCGAAACGCACGTGGTGCTGGAGGAGCTGGGCGCGAGCCTGACGCCGTCACCGCTGCTGGGGTCTGGAGTGCTTGCCGCGCAAGCATTACTGGCCGCTGACGCACCGGCGCTGCTCCCCGAGATCGCTGCGGGCGAGGTCGTCGCGCTGGCTTGGGCGGATCGTGCCGGACGGCATCGAACCGACGGTTCGGACGTGGTCGCTACGGACGGAACCCTGAACGGCACCGCGACATTGGTGCTGGACGGTGCGCAGGCGGCACACCTGCTGGTGGTCGCGATGGCCGACGGACGCCCCGCGCTGTTCCAGACCTCCGCGACGGCTGAGGCGACACCAGCGGTCGATCAGACCCTCAGGTTCGCCCAGGTCGAATTCCGCGACACGCCAGCGACATTGCTCGCGGACGACTTCACCGAAGCGCTCCCCCGGCTGCACGCCATCGCCGCAATCGCTTGCACCGCCTTGCAAGTCGGCGGCGCACAGTCCTGTTTGGACCGAACCGTCGCGCACCTCAAGGAACGCGAGCAGTTCGGCCGTCCGCTCGGCTCGTTCCAAGCGTTGAAACACCGGGTCGCGGACATGCTGGTGCAGGTCGAAACCGCGCGCTCGATCTCGTGGGCGGCCGGGTTCGCGGCCAGCAACGGCAACGATCTCGTCCAGCACGCGGCGTACGCGAAATCCTGGTGCAGCGAGGCTTTCACCTCGGTCGCGGCCGAAACCGTCCAGCTGCACGGCGGAATCGCGATCACCTGGGAGCACGACGCGCAGCTGTACTTCAAACGAGCGCACGCGCTGGCGCACCTCTTCGGCGACGCCCGCGAACACCGGGCACGGCTTCGGAGCGACGCATGATCCACCACGTCGGAATCACCGTGCACGACCTCGCCGCGTCGACCGAGTTCTACCGCGATCTGCTCGGCGGCAGCGTCGAAGGACCGTTCGAGCGCAGCGGCCCGCGGATCGACGAGGTCACCGGATATCCGGGAGTGATCGTGCGCCAGAGCTTCGTGTCGGCCGGCGACGGCGACACGGTGGTCGAGCTGCTGCAGTACGAAAACGGGTCGCCGACGCGGATCGACCCGGACCACGGGCAAGCGGGCGCGGCGCACGTCGCGATCACCGTCGACGACCTGGACGCGACGCTGGAGCGGCTGCGCGGACGCGGCGTCGCGGCGGTGTCCGAGCCGATCGTCACAAGCCATCCGATGGCGGGCTGCCGCGCGGTGTACGTGCTCGATCCGGACCGGGTCCGCGTCGAACTGGTGCAACTGCCCGCCTGAGCAAGGAAAAACAGCGTTTATCAGAGGCTGGAGGAACGAATGGGCGGCAAGTCCATGACCCTGGACGGCGTCACCGAGTACGTCCGATCCGGGATGACCGTCGGGATCGGCGGCTGGGGGTCGCGGCGCAAGCCGATGGCGATGGTGCGCGAACTGCTGCGCAGCGACGTCGAGGACCTCACGCTGGTCACCTTCGGCGGGCCCGAGGTCGGGCTGCTGTGCGCGGCGGGCAAGGTGCGCCGGGTGATCTACGGGTTCGTCACGCTCGACACGATCCCGCTCGACCCGCATTTCCGCGCCGCGCGCGAGGGCGGCCGGGTCGAGATCACGGAGTACGACGAGGGCATGTTCGTCGCCTCGCTCCGGGCCGGTGCGAACCGGCTGTCGTTCCTGCCGACGCGCTCCGGGCTCGAGAGCGACGTGCTGCTGATGAACCCGGAGCTGAAGACCGTCGCGTCGCCGTATGACGACGACGTCTACATCGCAGTGCCCGCGGTGCGCCCGGACGTCTCGTTGCTGCACCTCAACCGCAGCGACACCCTCGGCAACGGCCAGTTCCTCGGCCCGGACCCGTACTTCGACGACCTGTTCGCGATGGCGTCGGACAAAACGCTGCTGAGCGTCGAGAAGATCGTGGACACCGAGGACCTCACCGCGACCGAGCGGTCGACGTCGCTGCTGATCAGCCGGATGTTCGTGAACGGCGTGATCGAGGCCCCGAACGGTGCGCACTTCACTTCGTGCGACCCGGATTACGGCCGCGACGAGGCGTTCCAGCGGCATTACGCGCAGTCCGCGCAGGACGAGGTCTCTTGGAAGCAGTTCCGCGAGACCTTCCTGACCGGCGACGAGGCCAGCTACCACGAAGCAGTGCGCGCCTTCCACCGCGCGACCGAGAAGGAGTCCGCATGAGTGCCCCCGCAACCCGCGCCGAGGTCTGCATCGCCGCGTGCTCCGACGCGTGGCGCGGCTCCGGCGAGGTGCTGGCCCACGCGGTCGGCACGGTCCCGGCGATCAGCGCGCGGCTGGCGCGGCTCACCCACTCCCCCGAACTGGTGCTGTCCGACGGCGAATGCCACTTCATGGCCGACCCGCCGCCGCTGGGCAAAACCGCCGCGGCCGGCGGCACCGTCGAGGCCTGGGCGCCGTTCGGCCGGATCTTCGACATCCTCAACACCGGACGGCGGCATTCGATGATGGGCGCGAGCCAGATCGACCGGTTCGGCAACCAGAACATCTCGCTGATCGGCGACTGGCGGAAGCCGAAACGCCAGCTCATCGGCATGCGCGGCGCGCCGGGCAACACGGTCAACCACCGCACCGACTACTGGGTCAGCCGGCATTCGAGCCGGGTGTTCGTGGACCGGGTCGACATCGTGTCCGGTGTCGGCAACGACCGTGCCCGCGCGCACGCCTCGACGGCGCTGCGGTTCCACGACCTCGGCGTGGTGGTGACCGACCTGGCGGTGCTCGACTACGACGAGGACGGACGGCTGAAGGTGCGTTCGCTGCACCCGGGCGTCACCGAGGACGAGGTCCGCGAGAACACCGGCTTCGAGCTGGACTTCAGCGGGGCCGGAGTGTCCCGGGAGCCCGACGAGCACGAGCTGGACTTGATCCGCACCGTGCTCGACCCGAAGGGCGCCCGGGACCGGGAGGTCAAGGTGTCCCGGCCCTGAACCGCTCAGCCGGCGAGCAACCCGCCGTACAGCATCGCGAGGTACTGCTCCGCCACGACGTCGTGGCGGAGCTTTCCGCGCGGGTTGTACCAGCGGACCGACGACCACACGGTGTCCCGGATGAACCGGTACACCAGGCTCACCTCGAGGTCGTCGCGGAATTCGCCGGTCTCGCGGCCCGCCTGGAGCACGCTGAGCCACAGTTTTTCGATCTTCAGCGACGTCTTCCCGACGAATTCGAAATCGGCGAGGCTGCCGACGACGGCCGATTCGTTCTGGTAGAGCGCCACCGCGAACGGCCGGTCGTGAATGGTCGCGAAGGCGGTGTACACCAGCGCGTCGAACTGCTCGCGCGGCGTGCCGTCCTTCCCGGCGATCTCGGTGAACGCGGCCAGCAGGTCGTCCATGAACTCCTTGAGGATTTCGCGGAGCATGTCCTCTTTGGACGCGAAATGGTGGTACAGGCTCCCGGAAAGGATGCCCGCCTCGTCGGCGATGTCGCGGACGGTGGTCTGGGAGTAGCCCCGGGTCGCGAACAGCTGCGCGGCGATGCCCAGCAGCTCTCCGCGCCGGGTGCCGCCGTTTTTCGCCGGAGCCCGGCCGGTTCGCGGAGTCATCGCATGGATCCCTTCCTGCCCGCTGCTTTCCCCTATGCTACCGAACAAGCACTTGTTCAGTGAGGAGACCCGCGTGTCGACACCTCGCACGATTCCCGCGCTGCTCGACGAAGCCGCCCGCCGCCACGGCGACGCACCCGCTGTGGTCGACGGTACGACACAGCTGTCCTGGACCGGATTGCGGGAGCGGGTACGCACCGTTTCCCGCGCGCTGGCCGCAGTCGGCGTCCGATCCGGCGACCGGGTCGCGGTGTGGTCGCCGAACCGCGTCGAGTTCGTTCTGACGTTCCTGGGCGCGCAGTGCCTCGGCGCGGCGCTGGTGCCGATCAACACGCGGTACCGCGGCGAGGAGGCGCGGGTGGTGCTGGAGCGGTCCGGCGCTTCGGTGCTGGTGCTGTGCAACGGGTTTCTCGGCAATGACTATCTCGGGATGCTGACCGAGGCCGCTGCCGGTTCGGGTTCCTCGGGTGCGGTACCCGGACTTCCGCGGCTGCACACCGTGATCGATCTCGGATCGGACGGCGTTGCTTTGCCGTGGAACGAATTCCTCGTTGGCGCGGAGTCCGTTTCGGCCGTCGACGAATCGTCGGTGACGCCTTCCACGGTGGCAGACATTCTGTACACCTCGGGCACGACGGGGGTGCCGAAGGGCGTGATGAGCACGCACGCCCAGACGATCGGCGTCGCGGACGTCTGGGCGAAGGGCGCGTCGCTCACCCCGGCGGACAATTACGCGATCGTGAATCCGTTCTTTCACTCCTTCGGCTACAAAGCCGGGGTGGTCGCGGCGATCACCGCGGGCACGACCGTCTACCCGGTGCTGACGTTCGACCCGGTCGCGTTGATGGAACTGGTCCAGCGAGTGGGCATCTCGGTGCTGCCCGGTGCGCCGACCATCTTCACCACGCTGATCAACCACCCGCGGCGTGGCGAATTCGACCTGTCGTCGCTGCGCTTCGCGATCGCCGGCGCGGCTTCGGTGCCGGAGAACCTGTTCTCGGACATGCTGGAAATCCTCGGCTTCGAGCAGGTCGCACAGGCGTACGGGCTCACTGAGTGCGTCGTGGCGACCCAATCGCGGCCGAACGAGGACCCGCTGCACGTCGCGCACACGACCGGTCCCGCGGTGCCCGGGCTGGAGATCCGTGCGGTCGACGGCGACGGCAAGGACGTGCCGGTCGACGCCGACGGCGAAATCCTCATCCGGGGCGAGTTCGTGATGCTCGGCTACTTCGACGACCCGGACGCGACCGCGGCGGCGATCGACGCCGACGGCTGGCTGCACACCGGCGACGTCGGGCAACTGGACGAGCACGGCTGCGTCAAGATCACCGGACGGCTCAAGGACATGTTCACCGTCGGCGGGTTCAACGTGTACCCAGCCGAGGTGGAGAACGTGCTGAGCACGCACCCGGACGTCGTCGAGGCCGCGGTGATCGGCGTGGACGATGACCGGATGGGCTCGGTGGGCCGCGCTTACGTGACGCTGTGGTCGGGGGTCGAGCTGGACTCGGCGGCGCTGCGGGAGTACTGCCGGGAGCGGCTGGCGAACTTCAAGGTGCCGAGGGAGTTCGTGGCGATCAAGGAACTGCCGAGGAATGCCAGCGGGAAGATCGTGAAGCGGGAGCTGTCCTGACGTCGTGAGTGGCTATGCCGGTTAGAACCGGCGTAGCCACTCACCAGCCACTACGCAAGCCGCGCCGGGCTCGCCGATGCGCCCCCGCCCGTAGTAGCGCGGAAAGTCCGGCCAAGCTCAGGCCCCCGGCCCACGTAATGCCGGAAGACGTAGAACAACGGCTCCCACGCCGCGACGCGAATATGCCGGAGATCCGGTTCCGCCAGCGCCGGATGGACGTGCACCCGGAGCACCTCTGCCTCGACAATCCCGACAGCGGGATCCCCGGGATGGCGCACGGCAGTCACCCGGCATTCGACCTGGAGCGGGCATTCCGCGACCCGGTCGACCGCGACGAGTTCAGCCGGGACCGGAGTGAGTCGGGCGGCACCGAATTTGTCCCGTTCGGTCCGGAACTGGCCCGCCTTGTGCTCCGGCACGACGGGAGCGCCGGTCAGCCCGGCCAGGCGTTCGACGGCGGGCCACAGGTCGGCGCTCGGATAGTTCAGCACGCAGTCCGGCCGCTCGCGCAGGTTGGCGAAGGTGTGGCCGGTGCTGCCGAAGCCGAGCACGGCGGTGCGGCCGAGCACCCACGCCGACGACATCGGGGCCAGGTTGGTCGTCCCGTCGGCGTTCGCGCTGGACAGCAGCACGACGGGGGTGCCGGGGTAAAGCACCGGCGGGTCGATCACGACGGAATCCATGACCGCATCCTGGCGGCGGGACGGTTCGGTGCGCGCCGAACCGTCCCGCGTCCGGCGGTCAGGCGAGCCGCTCCAGCACCATCGCCATGCCCTGTCCGCCCGCCGCGCACATCGTCTCCAGGCCGAAGGTCGCGTCCTTCTCCTGGAGGCCGTGCAGCAGCGTCGTCGCCATCCGCGCGCCGGTCGAACCGAACGGGTGGCCCAGCGCGATCGCCCCGCCGTGCACGTTGACGCGGTCGAGGTCCAGGCCCAACTGGTCGACGCACGGCAGCACCTGCGCGGCGAAGGCCTCGTTCATCTCGACCAGGTCGATGTCCTTAACAGACAGTCCGGCCCGGCCTAGTGCCTGCTGGCTCGCCTCGACCGGGCCGAGACCCATGATCTCCGGGCTCAACGCGGACACCCCGGTGGCGACGATCCGCGCCAGCGGCTGGATGCCCAGCTCGCGCGCCCGGACGTCGCTCATCACGACGAGCGCGGCCGCACCGTCGTTGAGCGGACAGCAGTTGGCCGCGGTAACCGTCCCATCCGGACGGAACACCGGCTTGAGCTGAGATACCTTCTCCAGCGTCACGCCCGCCCGCGGACCGTCGTCAGCGGACACCACAGTGCCGTCCGGCAAGGTCACCGGCGTGATGTCCTTCTGCCAGAACTCCCCCGCCGCTTCGGCGAGATTCTGGCTGCGCACGGCGAACGCGTCCTGGTCCTTTCGCGACACTCCACAATAGTCAGCGACGTTCTCCGCGGTCTCGCCCATCGCGATGTAGACGTCCGGCAGCGCGCCGTCTTTTCGAGGATCCGTCCACTGCAGGCCGCCGCCCGCGCGCTTCTCGGTCACCGCCATCGCGTCGGCGTACAACGGGTTCTTCGTGTCCGGCATGCCGTCGGCTTTGCCTTGGGAGAACCGCGAAACGCACTCGACTCCCGCGGACACGAACACGTCGCCCTCGCCGGCGCGGATCGCGTGCATCGCCATCCGCGTGGTCTGCAGCGAAGACGCGCAGTACCGGTGCACAGTCGTGCCGGGCACCGCGTCGAGGCCGAGCCGCAGCGCGACCATCCGGCCCAGGTTGTACGCCTGTTCCCCGGCCGGTTGCGCGCAGCCGAGCATCAGGTCGTCGATCCGGCCGACCTCCGGGACCGCAGTCAGTGCGGCTTCGACCATCTGCGCGGCGAGGTCGTCCGGCCGCAGGTCTTTGAGCGAGCCCTTGTACGCCCGCCCGATCGGCGAGCGGGCAGCGGAGACGATCACGGCTTCGGGCACAGCAAGGTCCTCCTCAGGCGTTCGGGGTGTGCTGGAGGAAAGCGGGCCATTCGCCGCCTCCGTCCACATTGAGCACCGCTCCGCTGACATGGCTCGCGAGCGGTGAAGCAAGCAGCAAACAGGCTTGGCCGACCTCGGCCGGCGACGCGAACTGACCACGCGGGATCGTCCGCGCGACCGCGTCGCGCTGCGCCGGATCGCCGTAGTGGTCCTCGGAACCCGGCGTCTCGACCAATCCGCAGCTGACCGCGTTGACCCGCACTCGCGGCGCCCACTCCACGGCCAAACTGGTCGTAAGACTTTCCAGCGCCGCCTTCGCCGCGCCGTAGATCGCGGTGCCCGGGCTGGGCCGCCGCGCCGAGATCGACGTGACGTTCACCGCCGAAGCGCCGGGCGTCTCGTGCAGGAGCGGATGCGCCGCGTGGAGCACGTACGCCGCGGCGAGGAAGTTGAGATCGTTGATCTTGCGGTGGAATCGCGGCGAGGCCTCGGCGAACTGCGCGAACGGCGCGCCGCCCGCGTTGTTGACGACGACGTCGAGCCGGCCGTGCCGCTCGCCGATCTCCTCCAGCCACTTCTGGACCTGCTCCGGCTCCCGCACGTCGACCTGGCTGAACCGCGGCTGCCGGCCGTCGACCTCGCGCAGCTTCGCGGGTTCGGTGCGCCCGCAGATCTCGACCGCGGCCCCCGCTTCGAGGAACGTCGCCACGATGCCGTCGCCGACTCCGCGCGCTCCGCCGGTGACGAGGACGACGCGATCGGTCAGGTCGAAGCTGACAGGCATGCTGCTCCTTCTCGCCGGGAGCGCTCAGCCTACCAAACAAATGCTAGGTTGAGGACGAGGAGGTTTTCCATGCCACAGGAAGCAATCCGGCGAGTCAGCATCGTCACCGGGGGCGCGCTGGGGATCGGCGGGGCGACCAGCCGCCGCCTCGCCGCACGCGGAGACCTGGTCGTGCTGAACGACCTCGATCCCACTGCCGCCGCCGATACGCGTGCCGCGATCGAGGCGGCCGGCGGGGTGTGCGAGACGGTCATCGGAGACATCGTCGCGGACGAGGTGGTCGAGGCTGTCGCCGCTGCCGCTCTGCGGTTGGGCGACGGCCGGATCGACGCCTTGGTCAACAATGTCGGCGATTTCCGTCCCGCTTCCCGGGATTTCCTGCACAGCACGCCGGAACAGTGGGCGCGGTTGCATGAACTGAACCTGTTGCACGTCTTCAAGCTCACCCACCGGGTGCTGCCGCAGTTGATCTCGCAGGGCTCAGGCGTGATCGTGAACAACTCGACGGTGGAAGCCTTTCGCGGAATTCCCGGACATGCGGTGTATTCCGCTTACAACGCCGGGGTTTCGGCGTTCACGAAGAGCCTGGCCGTCGAGGTCGGGCGATACGGCGTCCGGGTGAACGCGATCGCGCCGGATCTCGCGGACAGCCAGCAGACTCCGGCGGCGGCGATGCTGCGCGACAACGATCCGTCGAAGATCGAGACGTGGGTGCCGTTGGGGCGGTTCGGGCACGTGGACGAATACGCGAAGGTGATCGAATTTCTGACCACGGACGCCGCTTCTTACGTCACCGGCCACACGATTCCGGTGGACGGCGGGACGCTCGCGGCTTCGGGATGGTATCTGCGGAGCAATCGGAAGGGGTTCACGAACTTCCCGAGGGAAACGTGAGAAGGGGGCTCGTGAGTGCTTATTCCGGTTAGAACCGGCAGCGCCACTCACAAGCCCCCCCACTCTCAGCCGGGCGCGATGGCCCGCTCAACACTCTCGCGGAGCAAGGCCCGGCGCTGCTCGTGCAGTTCCGGAGCTTCCTGGTCGCTGGCGGCGTAGACGTTGCTGACCGGCGACCAGGCCATCGACATCGCGATCACCATGGCCATCAGGTCGAACGGGTCTCCCTCCCGGACGATGCCCGCGGCTTGCGCTTCGGCGATGGCGCGCAGTTTGGCGTCGTCGAGGCGGTTGCTTTCGTCGACGAGGTGCCCGGTCGGACGCCGCTCCAGGCGCTCCCAGGTGGCCAGCCGGATGAGGTCGGGGCGACGGAGATACTCATCGTAGAGGCGGACCGCCCAGCCGGCGAGGTCGGTCGCGTCGATCGGCACGACGGTCATGATCCGCTCCAGCGAGGCGGCGAAAATGGCATCGAACAGCCCTTCCTTGTTGCCGAAGTAGCCGTAGAGCTGCGCCTTGTTGGTGCGGGCGGCGGCCACGATGCGTTCGACCCGGGCGCCGGCGATCCCGTGCTCGGCGAACTCCCGGGTCGCCGCGTCCAGGATGCGCTGCCGGGTGGCGGCTCCGCGCGAGGTCAGGGGCTTGTCGGCCATGCCGCGCACGATAACAACAGACCAGTCTGTTTGCTGAATCGGCCTGCTCCCGCTACCGTGGTAATAGACCGAACAGTCTGTTTGTTGAGGGGCGAGCATGCGGAGCACTCTGGGCTGGCAAGCCGACCGCGCCGGGTTGCGGCAGACCGTCCTGCGGCGTCGAGAACTGCGGGCCGACGACGTCGCCGTTCGCGTGGATTACTGCGGCGTCTGCCATACCGATCTCCACGCCGTCCGCACCCACACCGGCGAAGCGCCTTTGGTGCCCGGCCACGAGTTCACCGGCGTGGTCAGCGAGATCGGGCACGCGGTCACCCGGTTCGCGCTGGGCGACCAGGTCGCGGTCGGCAACATCGTCGATTCCTGCGGCGCGTGCGCGATGTGCGAGGCAGGACAGGAAAACTTCTGCCATGAATTCCCCACGCTGACCTACGGCGGCACCGGCCGCCGCGACGGAACCACCACGCTGGGTGCCTTCTCCCGCGAGTACGTCGTCCGCGACGAGTTCGCCTACCCGCTCCCCGCCGGACTCGACCCGGCGGCCGCCGCTCCCCTGCTATGCGCGGGAATCACCGTCTGGGAACCGCTGCGCGCTCTCGGCGTCGGGCCCGGCGCCCGGGTCGCCGTGGCCGGACTCGGCGGACTCGGCCATCTCGCGGTCAAACTCGCCGTCGCGCTCGGGGCTGACACCACGGTCATCAGCCGCTCAGCCGACAAGGCCGACGACGCCCGGCGACTGGGTGCCCGCGACCTGATCGTCTCCGCGGACGAACGCCAGATGGCTGCGGCCCGGGACCGGTTCGACGTCGTCATCGACACCATCGCCGTCCCGCACGACGTCGCCGCCTACCTCAAGCTCGTCGCCCTTGACGGAACCCTGAGCCACGTCGGGCACCTCGGCTCGGTCACCGTGCAAGCCACCGATCTGTTGGTAGGACGCAAGAAAATCAGCTCCGCGGGCAGCGGCGGGCGTCCCGCGACCGCCGCCATGCTGGAGTTCTGCGGCCGGCGCGGCATCACCGCGGACATCGAACTCCTCCCGTCCGCCCGCGTCAACGAAGCCCTCGACCGCTTGGAACGCAACGACGTCCGCTATCGGTTCGTGCTGGACCTGTCGGATCTGGCGCAGAACCATTGGGGGCGCGGTCAGCCCACGTAACCCGCGGGCTGACCCCAATCCGCACCCCGAGTCGTAGTCCGGTCCACCAGCACACACCGCGTCCCGGTGAAGTTCGTCGGCATGCATTTGTTGCAGTGAATGCACAACGACGGCGTCTCCGGCTCGGCCGCGATCCGGTTCACCAAATCCGGCTCGCGCAGCAAAGCCCGGCCCATCGCGACGTACTGGAATCCCTCCCGCATCGCCAAATCCATCGACGCGCGGTCGGTGATCCCGCCGAGCAGCACCATCGGCAGCTTCACCGCGGCCCGGATCTGCCGCGCGTCCTCGAGCAGAAAGGCGTCGCGGTAAGGATATTCGCGGATGAAGTGCTTCCCGACCGCCTGCACGCCGAGCTTCAACGGTTGCGGCATCACGGCGGCGAACTCGCGGACCGGCGCGTCGCCCTTGAAGAGGTACATCGGGTTGAGCAGCGAGGAACCAGCGGTCATTTCGAGAGCGTCGCAGGTGCCGTCGGCTTCGAGCCATTGCGTCACCGGGATCGCCTCGTCGAGCCAAAAGCCGCCGGGCGCGCCGTCGTCCATGTTCATTTTCACGATCACCGCGATCCGGTCGCCGACGGCGTCGCGTACCGCGCGCATCGTGTCGCGCGCGAGCCGGGCGCGGTTTTCCAGCGAGCCACCGTATTCGTCGGTGCGGTGGTTGAGCTTCGGGCTCAGGAAAGAACTGATCAGATAGTTGTGTCCTAAGTGGACTTCAATGGCGTCGAACCCGCATTCGATGGCGCGCCGGGCCGCGTCGGCGTGCGCGCGTTTGACGCGTTCGATGCCGGCGTGGTCGATCTCCTGGGCGAAACTGAGCGTCGTCTTGTGGAAATAGCGGCTCGGCGCGAGCGCGGGAAGCCCGTTGCCCTTCGGATTCGCGACCGGCCCGCCGTGCCCGATCTGCGCCGAGATCGCCGCGCCCTCGGCGTGCACCGCGTCGGTGAGCACGCGCAGTCCCGGCAGGGCTTCGTCGGCCCAGTAGATCTGATGCCGGTCGGTGCGGCCTTCCTTGGCGACCGCGCAATAGGCGACCGTCGTCATCCCGACGCCGCCCTTCGCGTAGCCGACGTGGAAATCGACCAGATCCCGCGTGACCCGGCCGTGGTGGCTGAGGCCCTCGTAGGTAGCCGCCTTGACGACGCGGTTGCGCAACTGCACCGGCCCGAGCCGCGCGGGAGCAAGCGGGTCGGGCGGGGTGGGGGTCGTGGAAGTCACCTTGTCACGGTAGGAAACGGAGGGGCTGGCCCGCTCCGGCGATCTCGGTGACCGGGAGTCCCGGGCCAGGCCTCGCGAGTGTTCAAGCCCTGGGCTGAAACCTTGGCTTGCGAACCAAGCTTCCAGCCGCCTAGCCTGGGATCGGGAAGCCCCGCGCATCAAACTCTGCAATCGCCAACCGATACAACCAGCGGAGTAACTTCCTCCTAGTTGCTGCAAGGATTGTTTGACGCACCCCAAAATTCCCGCCTAGCGATCGACCGCATCTTACCGGATGCGCGGTCCAATGCGTCTTGATCAACCAACATGGGTTGATCGGCGTGGTCGCCGCTTGGCAGGACGATAGCCTTGAGTTGCCGAGCAACCTGAAGCCCTTGCTCACTTCCCCGGGTTTCGACATCGTCAATTTTTGAAATCAGGTCTCTGCGAGTCTGGCGATACTTGTTAACAAGCAACACGTCGACACGGTGCGATCGATCTAGCGTACTCTTCCGCAGATCCTCATTCGCTTCATAAAAATTGTTTACAGAATCCAATAATGCGTTATACGATTCAGCCAGCTTCTCTTTGGATTCTTTAGCACAGCTGACTTCAGCACTTACCAACGACTGGTCGATCGCCGCCTTATAGGTTGTCAATGCCACGGCAACACTTCCCAATAGCGCGAACCCGCCTCCAATAATCGCAGCAAGCAGAGTCACAAAAGCCGTTCCGAGCCCAAGAACACGAACGCGTGACATTTTTTCCTCAGCCACGACGAGCCGCGGCACCGACGAAACCGACTCGGCAGAGACTTCCTTCGCTGACAGTGACCCCAGGCGTTCGTCGTTCATCGAGTCGTCGCTCACAAGCCGGTGACCTTACCGACCGAAAGGATTCAGACGAACAGGGCCCCTGCTTACACCACGCTTCGCAAGGACATAAGATGCCACGGAACGCGACGTGCTCAGTCAGGCAACATTGGAGCCAATCGCGAAAAATTCCATTCGAACGGGTGAACTTCTCGAAGACGACTACGGCTGATGCCTCAACTGAGCCCGCCGCCTACTTGCCCAAGTCATCACTCTGGCCCGTTGGCGGTGCGCTCTCGCTTGGTGCTCAACATCCACAAACAATCACGAATTATTCCCTGACCACGACACCGCTTCCTCCAACTGAGCCGCCAACGACAACAGCAGCCCCTCCTGCCCCAGATCCGCGGCGAACTGCACCCCCAGCGGCAGTCCGTCGTCGTCCTTGCCCAACGGGAGCGAGATCGCGGGCATCCCGGTCACGTTGAAAACACTGGTCCATGCCGAATACGCGCCAGCGTGCTCGTAGATCGACGCGGGATCCGTCGTGTCCAGCAGGCCCAGCGGCGGAGTCGGGAGTGGCAAGGTCGGCGTGAGCAGCACGTCATAGGAGGTGAGGACCTGCCCGACCTCCCACCCGATCTCCTGTGCCCGGCGCAGTGCGCGGTGGAGCTGGTTAGCAGTCAAGCCGCGGTAATGGTCGAGCAGCAGTTCGGTGAACGGCTCGACGTCGCCCGGCTGGAGTTCTCGGCCCAAAGCGGCCAGTTGGTCTTCGACGATCACCACCAGATCCGCGCCCATCAGCAGCCCGCCAGTCGTGCGGACGTCCGGGAAGTCAAACGGCGCAACGGTTTCCTCGACGTGGTGGCCGAGTTCCTCGCAGAGTTTCGCCGTCTGCCGCACGGCGGCCAGGCAGGCGGGATGCGCGTCGACGCCGGTTCGGGCCTGGGTGGCCAGGCCGATGCGGAGGTTGCCGGGGGCACGGCGGGTCGCGTCGAGGAAAGTGCCAGTCGGGGTCGGGGCGGCGAAGGCTTCACCCGGGAGTGGTCCGGCGATCGCGTCCAGCAGGGCCGCGCTGTCACGGACTGTTGTGGTGACCGCGTGGGCGACGGAGACCGGGGCGGCGAGCGTGCCTGCGTCGGGGGCGCCGGTGGTGCGGCCGCGGCTGGGTTTCAGGCCGACCAGACCGCACATGGCCGACGGGATGCGGATCGAGCCGCCGCCGTCGGTGGCGTGGGCGGCGGGGACCAGGCCCGCGGCGACAGCGGCTGCGGAACCGCCGCTCGAGCCGCCTGGCGAGCGCGAAAGGTCGTGCGGGTTGCGGGTGGGGCCGTGCAGCTGCGGCTCGGTGCTCGCGTTGAGGCCGAATTCGGGGGTGTTGGTGGTGCCCAGGATGACCAAACCGGCGCGTTTGTAGCGGCGGATCAGTTCGCTGTCCACTGTGGACACCGTTGAGGCGAATAGCGCGCTGCCCTGGGTGGCGGGGAGACCGGCGACTTCGGTGCCGAGGTCCTTGACCAGGAACGGGACTCCGGTGAGCGGGCCGTCCGGGAGGCCGGCGTCGATTTCCGCGAGCGCGGCCTCGAAGCGGCGGCCGACGACGGCGTTGAGCCGCGGATTCGCCTCCTCGATGCGGGCGATCGCCTGTTCAGCGGCCTCTCGGGCGGACAGGTCGCCCCGGCGGATGGCGGCGGCAGTATCGAGGGCAGAAAGCACAGCGATGTCTCCTCAGAAGGCTCAGCCGAAGAAGGCTTGACCGCCGTCGAGCGGCACGGTGGCTCCGGTCAGATAGCGCAGATCGGAACCGACCAGCGCGACGACAGCGCGGCCGATGTCCTCCTCGCATTCCCCGATCCGGCCCATCGGAATGGTCGCGACGAATTCGGCGGCCTCTTCGGGATTGTGTTCAGTCCACCATTTCAAGCCAGGAGACAACGCGTGCGGCGCGATCGCGTTGACCCGGATTCCGTCACGCGCCCACTCCACGGCGGCGGTGCGCGACAGCGAGCGCAAGGCTTGTTTCGCTGCGGCGTAAGCACCATAGGTGGTGGGATCCCAGCGCACCATCGCCGAGGTGACCAGATTGACGATCGAACCGTCGCCCGTCGCCTTCAAATGCGGGTGGGCGGCTTTCATGAACGCGAACGCGGCAAAAGGTCCAGTCGAGAAACCGCGAGTGAAATCCTCGTCGCTCATCTTCAGCAACGGCCCGAAAGCGCCGGAGTAAGCGTTGTTGACCAGAATGTCAAGGCGGCCGAATCGCGAAACGACCTCCTCGACGACCCCGGGAATCGACGCGGTGTCCGCGACATCGCACTCGAACGCTTCCGCAGCGGCACCCCGCTCCCGCAAGAGACGGCAGGTCTCGTCCAGCTTGCCGCGCGTACGCCCGAGTACCGCGACCGACGCCCCCTCCCCCGCCAGCGCCAGCGCGATTCCTTGCCCGACGCCTTGTCCGGCGCCGGTCACCAGGGCCACCCGGCCCGCGAGCGTGTTCATCGGCCTCCTTCGTCCTGGGCGACTGGTCGCGCGACGTGTTTCGCCACGAAAATCCCGTCCGCGGAAACGCAGACCTGACCGTCGGCGAGAATTTCGCCGGTCGTGTGGATCCGGCGGCCCTCGCTGGATTGCTGCCGCGCGCGAATCGTCAGCTCCTCGAACAGCGGGGTCGTCCGGTGGTAGCGGACGCTGAGCGTGCCGGTCATCCCGTCCGGACCTGGTCCCCAGCTGTTGGCGACGCCGAGTGCGTGATCCAGCAGCAGTGCGGAAATCCCGCCATGCACACAACCGGGCGGGCCCTGGTAAGGCAGGCCGAGCGTCACCGTTCCGGTCACCGAACCGTCCGGCAGGCCGTGCAGGTGCAACGGCGGGGCGAGCGCGTTTTCGGGGCCGGTGACGGGATCGTGCCGCGGTCGCCCGGCCCACATGCCGACGAATCGCTCCTGCCGCTCCGGCGCGTGCTCTTCGAGCTGGGCGGCGATCCGGTTGAGGTCGCGCGCGAGGTCCGTCATCGGCGCGGCGCTGTCCGCGCCAGCGTGCAGGAGTGCGTTGACGACCCGGCGGGCCGCCGCGACGGCAGCGTCGATGCCGTCGTCATTCGGGACGGGCGACAGCGGGACGCTTTCGGCGTAAGTCGTCATCAGTAGTGCGCCGCCGGGCGGAGGGTCGCCTCGGCACCGCCGTCGACGTAGACGACCTGGCCGGTGATGTGCGTCGTCGCGGCGTCGGCGAAGTACGCCAGAACGCGCGCGACATCCTCCGCGGCCGCATAACCGTGCAGCGGCATCGGAACTGCCTTGTCCATCACGGCTTTCATCTGCGGGTTGGCGAAAAGCTCGTCGGTCATCGGCGTCAAGACGACGCCGGGTGCGACCACGTTGACCGCGATTCCCGCGTCGGCCCAGCCTGCCGAGACGGACGTCCGGCGCGCCCATTGCGCGACCGCGGACTTCGACGACGGGTACAGCTGGACCGCCCGGTTGTCCGCGATCGCCTCGCGGGCGGCGGTCAGCGCGGCTTGCTCGTCGCCGCGCAGGCAGGCCTCGACCACTGCGGGGTCGTTCGGCTGGGTCCCGGAGATCGAGCCGACCAGGACGACGCGCGGCGCTTCGGATTTCGCGAGCAACGGCTGGAGGGCTTCGATGAAACTGGTGCAGCCGAAGTAGTTCACCGTGACCATCGCTTCGCCGGGGTTCGACGTCCCGGCGCAGGTGATCACCGCGTCGACGTGCCCGGTGCGCTTGCCGACCTCCTCGGCGGCAGCGGTGCGGCCGTGCGGGGTCGAAAGGTCCGCGTCGATGTCGCTGCCCGACAGGTCCACGCCGACGACTTGGTCGCCGCGCTCGGCGAGGAGGCTGGTGAGCGCCGCACCGATCCCCGAACTCGCTCCGGTGATGACGACGGTGCGCGGCATGACGGCCTCCTGCGGTGGGGTTCCGGGAACGGCCGCGACGCTACGGGGACTCCGCTCCGCGCGGCGGGCTCATCCCGGTCACCGGGAGAAGCCGGTCAGCGGCCCAGTTCGGCCAGCAGCAACCGGCACGCCAGCACCGTGTCCGCCTCTGCTTCCTCCGCCGTGATGTGCCCGTTCAGCTGCGAGGTCAGCACGCCGTACCACGTCTGTTCGATCAACCGGACCAAGCGGCGGTCGTGCTCGTTGGCCTCCGCCACCCCCGCGACGCGCAGGATCAGGTCGGCGAACTCGACCGTCGCGGCCATGTTCGGCGACTCCCCCGAGACCGTCGCGTTGTTCGACTGCAGCATCGCCTGGGCGAGCCGCGGGCGTTCCAGCAGGCGGCGGGCGGCGTCGACCAGCACGCGCGCGACTGCCTCGGCCGGTTCCTGACCGGGTACGACCGGGACGCTGTTGCGGTCCAGCTGCTCGACCTGGCTGTGCAGCAGCGCGGTGAACAGGATCGTCTTCGACGGGAAGTACCGGTAGAGCGTGGCGATGGCGACGCCGGCGTCGCGGGCGACGTCGAGCATCTGGATCCGGTCGAGGCCGTGCTCGGCGCCGTGGTCCGCGGCCGCTCGCAGGATCCGCCGGTAGCGTTCCTGCTGCGCGGGCGAACTCGGCGTGGCCGGCGCCCGGTTTTCGGCGACTCTCGGCACCTCGGCTCCTCCGCTCGTGATCAGGCCATTCTCGCGCACGATCCTCCCACCGGGCGCCTCCGCTACCGGTGAGTGGGATGACCGCGCCCCGGCGCGCCGGCGATGCGGTTGGCTCGCCGGGTCGCGACGACTTGGAGGACTCATGGCTTTCGACGACCAGTTCGACGTGGTAGTAGTCGGGTCCGGCGCGGGCGCGCTGACCGGCGCGTACCTCGCCGCCCGGGCGGGACTGCGCACCGCGGTGGTCGAGGGCGCCGGCCGGCTCGGCGGGACGTCGGCGTACTCCGGCGCGGCCTGCTGGCTGCCGGGCACGCAGGTCCAGGAGCGGTTCGGCGTCGCGGATTCCACCGCCGCCGCGCGCGAGTACCTGCGCGCGTTGCTCGGCGAGGACCGGACCGGGCGGCACGAGGCGTTCCTGGCGAAGGCGCCGGAGCTGGTCGCCACGCTGGAGACGGACCCGGCGCTCGAGTTCGAATGGCGGGCGTTCCCGGACTACTTCGACCGTCCGGGCCGGGTCCCCGGCGGACGCTCGTTCGTGCCGGTCGACCTGCCGCTGTCCGAGCTGGGCGAACGCGCGGAGCTGGTGCGTCCGCCGGTGGACCGCGACCGCGCCGGGCGCGGGCACCGGGACGCGCCGTTGGACGGCGGCCGCGCGCTGATCGGACGGCTGCTGCTGGCCTTCGACGCGACCGGCAACGGCGCTGTGTTCACCGGGACGCCGGTCGACGAGCTGGTGGTCGAGGACGGCCGGGTGGTCGGAGTCGGCGTCGGCTCGCGGCGGATCGGGGCGACTCGCGGCGTGCTTATCGGCGCTGGCGGGTTCGAGCGGAACGCGGACCTGCGGGAACAGTCCGGAGTGCCGGGATCGGCAGCCTGGTCGATGGCCCCCGCGGAAACGAACCGCGGCCAGGTGCTGGAGGCGGCGATCGCACTCGGCGCGGCCGTCGATCTGATGGACGAGGGCTGGTGGTGCCCGGGAATCGCGATGCCGGACGGCGGCGCGTCGTTCACGCTCGGCTTCCGCGGCGGGATCGTCGTGGACCGCGACGGGCGGCGGTATGCGAACGAGTCGCTGCCCTATGACCAGATGGGCCGTGAGATGGCAGCGGACCCGGCACGGCGGGTCCCGTCGCACATCGTGTTCGACAGCCGCGAGGGCGGACGGTTGCCCGCCATCGCGTTGCCGGGCGGTCGGCCGGACGACCACCTCGCAGCTGGCACGTGGGTCGAGGCGGACACGCTCGCGGAACTGGCGAAACTGATCGACGCGCCGGAGCTGCCGGAGACAGTCGCCCGGTTCAACTCGTTCGCCGAAGCCGGGCATGACGCGGATTTCGGCCGCGGCGAGGATGAATACGCGCGGCATTTCGCGAATCCGGTGCTGGTGCCCGTCGATCGGCCGCCGTTCTGCGCCGCTCGGTTGGTGTTGTCGGATCTGGGCACGAAGGGCGGGTTGGTGACCGATCCGGACGCGCGGGTGCTGAGTGAGGACGGTTCGGCGGTGGAAGGTCTTTACGCGGTCGGCAATTCGGCGGCGTCGATGACCGGGGGTTACTACCCGGGCCCGGGAATTCCGTTGGGCACGGCGATGGCTTTTGCCGCCCGGGCGGTCGACGATCTGGTGGCACGGGCCGGAAAATGACCTGCGCTCCGCCCCGGTGCCGGTTACCGTCGCCGGGGTGGAGGACTACTTCGGGGAAAGTGTCGCTGCCAGGTACGACGAATCGTCGGCCGAAATGTTCTTGCCGGAGGCGGTGAACCCGGCAGTCGACGTCCTGGCCGGGCTCGCCGGGGACGGTCGCGCGCTGGAATTCGGCATCGGGACCGGACGGATCGCGTTGCCGCTCGCCGCGCGGGGTGTGCCGGTCTCGGGGATTGACCTGTCGTCGGCGATGGCTGCGCGATTGCGCGCCAAACCGGGCGGTGACGCGATCGAAGTGGCGATCGGCGATTTCGCGTCGACCCGGGCCGACGGAACCTTCTCGGTGGCATACCTGGTGTACAACACCATCGGCAACCTGACCTCGCAGGACGCGCAGGTGGCCTGTTTCCGCAACGCCGCGGCGCATCTCGAGCCAGGCGGGTGCTTCGTGATCGAGGTCGGGGTGCCGGACCTGCGGAAGCTGCCGCCCGGGCAGACCGTCGTTCCGTTCGATCTGAGCGCGACGCATTGGGGATTCGATCTTTACGACGTCTCGACGCAGTCGATGAGTTCGTACCACGCCCGGGTGGCCGACGGCCGCGGCGAGTTCCGGGCGATTCCGTTCCGGTATGTGTGGCCCGCCGAGCTGGACCTGATGGCGCGGCTGGCCGGGCTGCGGCTGCGGTCGCGGTGGGAAAGCTGGGACGGGAAGCCGTTCGCGCACGAGAGCGAGCAGCACATCTCGATCTGGGAAAAAGCCGCGTGAGCTTCCACTCCGGTCGGCAACCCGCGCCAGGGACCTAAGGCACCGCTACGGATCCGTCGGCCCGGGTCGACGGGCTCGGCTCTGGCCGGGGTGTTGTCGTACGTGAGGGGAACCCTGAGGGAATCAGAGTCCCTCAGGGTTCCCCTCACGTACTCGCAGAACGGTCGAGTAGGGCAGCCGCACAGCTCTCGGGGCGGTTCAGGGGTACCGCGGCCCGGGGTCGTGCGTGGCTATGCCGGTTAGAACCGGCATAGCCACTCACGAGCTACCCCTTCGGCGGGGTGAACGCGGCCAACTGCTCCGACCCGGACCAGTCGTGCCCCCAATAGCTGTCCCGGGTGATCTCCTCCGCGGTGTAGAACCGCTCGTCCACCAGCATTCCCTCGGTCCCGTACTCCAGGTCCCAGCCGCCAGGCGCGCGGACGTAGAACGACACCATCTTGTCGTTCGTGTGCCGGCCCAGGGTCGACGACACCGAGAACCCGCGCTTGCCGACCTCGTCCAGGGCGCGGCCGACGGCGTCCAGGGAATCGACCTCGACCATCAGGTGCACCAGGCCCGGCGGTTCGCCGTGCGGGGCCGGGCAGATCGCCAGGCTGTGGTGGCGCTCGTTGACGCCCATGAACCGCACCCGGCGCGGTTTCTGGTCCGGGGCCGCGCCGCTCATCGAGACCGCGCCGCGCGGGAGGAAGCCCAGCACCTCGGTGTAGAACGTCTCGACCTCGGCGAAGTTCGTCGTCGGCAGCACGACGTGGCCCATGCCCTGCGCGCCGGTCACGAACTGCTGCGTCCACTTCGTCCGCACCGGGTCGTGGTCGAGGACCGGGCCGAAGAAGACCTCGACCGGGGTGCCGGACGGATCGTCGAAGGTGATCGCCGAATCGACGCGGCGTTCCCGGCATTGCTGCTCAGACAACACTTTCACCGCGGTTCCGGACGCTTCAACCGCACGCCCGACCGCGGCCAGCGCGAACTGGTCGCGCACCTCCCAGCCGACCGCCAGCACCCGGTCGTCGTCACCGGGCAGCACGATCAGCCGCGCCTCGCGTTCGTCCATCCGCAGGTACAGGCCGTCGGGAACCGGGCCGGACGTTTCGGCGAAGCCGAGCGCCTCCACGGTCAGCTCCCGCCAGCGCGGCAGGTCCCGGCTCTGGACCCGGAGGTATCCGAGCCCTCGGATGTCGGTCATAGCGAAACTCCTTGCGGGATAAGAGAGTTCAGATCATCGAGAGCATCGGGCCGGGTGGCGGCTCGACGTCGAGGTCGGTCAGCGCGGACGCGTGGAACACCGAGCCCGGCACGTGGATCGCGTGCGCGAGGCCCATGTGGCCGTCGCGCCAGAAGCGCTGGATCGGGTTGTCCATCCGCAGCCCGTTGCCGCCGCTGCGGGCGACCACCTCGTCCATCGCGCGCACCGCCCGCCACGCCGCAGCGACCTGGGTGCGGCGCGACGCGGCTCGGTCGGCGAGCGTTACCGCCTCCCCGGCAGCCGCCTTGTCGTAGAAGCGGGAAACGTTGTCCAGCATGGCGATTCGCGACGCTTTGATCTCCTCGGCGGCGGCGCTGATCGCGAACAGCACATACGGGTCGTCTTTCACCCGCGTGCCAGTGATTTGCACGCGCGTGCGTTGATAGGCCAGATGCGCGGCCAGCGCACCCTCGGCGATGCCGATCACCGCAGAGGTGATGCCGAGCGGGAAAATCGTCGTGAACGGGACGCCGTACGTCGGGTTGGTGCGGCCGGATTCGCGCAGCGCGCTGCCGTCGGTCATCCGGCTGAACGGGACCGCTCGGTATTCCGGAATGAACGCGTCCTTGACGACGATGTCCTTGCTGCCGGTGCCGCGCAGGCCGACGACGTCCCAGGTGTCCTCCACGATTTCGTAGTCCGCACGAGGCAGGATCACGTGGTAATTCCGGGGCGGCTGCACGACATTGCCGTCCGCGTCGCCGAGGAAGCCGCCGAGGAAAATCCAGTCGCAGTGGTCGGTTCCGGACGAGAACTGCCACCGTCCATTGAAGACATACCCGCCGTCGACCGGCTTCAGCACACCCATCGGCGCGTACGGCGAAGCGATCCAGGTGTCGTCGTCAGCGCCCCAGATCTCTTCCTGCACACGACGGTCGCAGAGCGCCATTTCCCACGGGTGCACGCCGACGATCCCGGCCACCCAGCCGGTCGATCCGTCGAGCGACGCCAGCCGCATCACCGTTTCCGCGAATTCGCGCGGATGGGCTTCCGCGCCGCCGTAATCGGCGGGCTGGAGCATTTTGATCGCGCCGGTTTCCCGGAGTACTTTGGCCGCTTCGTCGGCGAGCCGGCCGAGCCGCTCGTTTTCCGGTCCGAGCGCGGCGATCTCGTCCGCGCGGTGTTCGATCGCGGCAAGAGCGGGATGGGTCATGGCGCTTCCCTTTCTCCGGTCCGATTGCGATGCGGCCCCGGCTGCCCCGAGCCTCCCAGCGGAGCACCCGAGCGCGCGGACTCGCTCCCGGTCAACGGGATCAGGGCCGCGGCACCCGGCTTCGCACCACCTTGCCGGTCACGTTGCGCGGCAACGGTTCCGTCCCGATCCGCCACCGCGACGGGACCTTGAAATACGCCAGCCGCTCCGCCGCGAACGCCCGCAGCTCCTCCTCGCCGACCGACGCCGACACAACCACCACCGCGGCCACTTCCTGGCCCAGGTCGACGTGCGGCACGCCCAACACGATGCATTCCCGCACCGCCGGGTGTTCGGCCAGCACGTTCTCGACCTCGGCCGGATAAACGTTCTCCCCGCCGTGCAAGATCAAATCCGACCGGCGCGCGGTGAGTCGCAGCCTGCCGTCGGAAAGAACCCCGATGTCCCCCGTGTGCAGCCATCGCTCGTCGTCGATGGCGGCGGCCGTGGCTTCGGGATCTTCCCAATAACCGAGCATCGTGAACGGGCTGCGCACGCAGATCTCCCCTGCGCTGCCGTCGGGCACTAACTCGCCGAAAGCGTCCCGGATCTCGAGCTCCACTGTCGCGATCGGATGTCCGACAGTGCCCGGCGAGGCGGCGAGATCAGCCGATGTGGCAACGGAAATCGCTGTGGACGATTCCGTCAGGCCGTAGCTGTCCACCAATCCGTGTTCCGCCACCGGAAGCTCCGCGCGTAACCGTTGCTGGAAAGCCGGAGAAGAAGGCGCAGCACCGAGCGTAAAAGCGGTCAGCGAGGAAAGGTCGTACCGGTCAAGATTGCCGTGTTCCAGCAGACGGTGCGCCATGGTCGGCACGACGCCCCAGTTCGTCACCCGCTCGGCCTCGACCAGCCGCAACACTCGCTCCGCGTCGAAACCGCCCTGGTGCAACACCACCGCGCTGCCGTCGGCCAGCCGAGGCACGACCAGGTTGTGCAGTCCGGCGATGTGGAACAACGGCACGCCGAGCAGGTACCGCCGCGCAGACGGATCCGTCGGGTCGCCGAGCACGCGGGCGACTTCGCTGTTCAGACGGTGAAACTCGACCACCGACGTCAGGTTCCGGTGCGTGTGCACCGCGCCTTTCGGCCGTCCGGTGGTGCCGCTGGTGTAGAGGATGACCGCCGGATCGTCCTCGGCCACCGCACAGGAAGGCAGCAGCGCATCCGAGCGGCGCGCTAGCCGGGGAATGTCCTCCTCGACGGTCAGCACCGGAACGCCGTCCAGCAACGCGGCCCGCTTCGCGTCGGCGACCACCAGAGACGGTCGCGTGTGGCCGAGCGCGTACTCCAGTTCCGGCCGCGACCACCACGCGTTGTAGCCGACCGCGATCGCGCCCAGCGACACCGTCGCCCAGAACGCGACCACCCACTCCGGACTGTTCGCCGCCGCGATCGCGACCCGGTCGCCCTTGCCGATCCCGTACTCGTCGCGGAGCGCACAAGCCACCGACGCCACCTGCCGGACATGGTCGGCGAAGGTGATCCGGCGGTCGGCTGTCACCAGATACTCGTGTTCGCCGTGCCGCGCCGAGCCGGCCAGCACCTCCCCCAGCGACCGTGCGCGATGCGTGAACACCGTCATCGGCACGCCCAGCACAGTCTCCGTGCGCAGCTCACAAGGCCCGCCGGGCGCGGTCAGCGTCTGCCGAGGATCAGCGGAGAGGCTCATCAAGGGTCTCCCTCCTCGCGCACCGGTGCGGCGTGATTGTGCCTGCTCACCGCCGTAAGCGCCGCGCCGATTCCAGTGACCGGGACCGGCTCACAGGAACGCTGGCTCGCCGTACGCGCCTTGGCGCAGCAGCCCGGGCGACTCGGCCCGGCCGTCGAGAACCCGGTTGGTGCGCCGGGTGACCTTCCAGCCCTCCTCGGTGCGGGCGAGCGCCCAATGGTTCGCCGTGGCGCGCCGGACGACAAAGCGGTCCTCCTGATGCACCACCATCAGCGAGTGACAGACGGCGATCGCCGTGTCGCCGTCGACGGTCACGTGCGGCGGGCCGACGAAATGCGCGCAACCACCGGAAATCCAGCCTTGATGGGCGCTCGACCGGACCATCCGGGCCAGTTGCTCGCGGCCTTCGAGGTAGATCTCGTCGACGTCGTACACGCCGTCCTCGGTCCACAGCGCGGCGACGTCCTCGGCCGCGCCGGCGTCCGCCAGCGGGCCGTACGCGGCGATCAGCCTGCTGATCTCGCGTTCGTCCTCCAGCCGCGCGAGCCGCGCCTCCAACTGGGCGATCCGGTCCACTTCAGACCTCGCTTCCTAGCTCGGCGAGCGCTTCGAGCTGCTCGCGGTAATGGTCGGCCGATTTGGCGGCGATCCGCGCGCTGACCGTCGTCGCCCCGGCTTCGAGCACCCGGGCCAGCCGATCCCGGCAGGAGGCCGCGCCCGGGTCCAGCGGCCTTCCGGGCGACAGCACGACCTGGAAGCCGTCCGGCAGCTCAACGGTGTCGAGCATCCGGCGCAGCTCCTCCAGCGACAACCCGAACGGGACCCAGCCGTCGGCCAGTTCCACCGCCCGCCGGAGCGAGCGCTTGGTTCGGCCGCCGATCCACAGCGGGACTTTCGCCTGCACCGCATGCGGCTCGACGATCATCCCGGCGAAGTCGTAGTGCCGTCCGTGATATTCCGGCAGCCGCTGCGACAACGCCGCCCGCAGCGCCCGCAGCGCGTCGTCGGCCCGCTCGCCGCGGTGCTCGAACGGTGCGCCCAGCAGGTCGAACTCCTCCCGCAGCGACCCGACGCCCAGGCCGAGCACGAGCCGTCCGCCGCTGACCGTGTCGAGCGTTCCGTAGCGCTTCGCGATCTCCAGCGGGTGGTGATACCCCAGCACGAGCACCTGCGTGACCAACCGGATCCGGCTGGTGCGAGCGGCGAGGAAACCGAAGGTCGCGAGCGGATCCCAGTACGTCGAGCCGCGCTGCTCCGCGACCGCGACCGGCACCGCGACGTGCTCGCTGCAGGTCAGGTGATGGAATCCGAGCCGGTCCGCGGTCTCCGCGATCCGCGCCAGGTCTTCGATGCCCGCGGTGTCCTCCCAGGCGTTCGGGTCCCCCGGCAGCCGGGTCACCACGGGGCTCACGAGGCCGATGTCCATGCCGCCATGCCTACCGGCCGCCGGGCCGGCGCGAGCGGGTTCTCCCGCTGATCGGGAGCCGTGCCGCAGTCGTGACCCGCCGCGTGTTGACGCTCCGGGAGGCCGCCGTGTTACCTTCAAAACTAGAAATGATTTCAATTCGTCCGCGAGGAGCACAGCATGACGGTTGTCGCGATCGAAACGGACTCCCTCGGCACGGATGTCGCACAGAACCGCGCCTTGCCGCCGTCGATGGTCGAGCGGATGACGCTGATCCTCGACGCCTTCGACGCGCCGAGCACCCGGCTCACCCTCGAGCAGGTCGCGCGCACGACCCACCTCCCCCGTTCGACCGCGCACCGCATCCTCGACCAGCTCGTGCGGCTGCAGTGGCTGTCGCATTCGTCGTTCGGGTACGCGCTCGGCGCGCGGGCGCTGAACCTCGGCGGCACCGGCGGCAACCACCTCGAACTGCGCGAGGCGACCGCGGCCGTGCTGCACGAACTGCAGTTGCGCACCGGGATGGTCGCGCACCTGGCGATCCTCGACGGCGCGGACGTCCGGTATCTCGACAAGGTCGGCGGCCGGTTCGCCGCGGTCGTCCCGTCGCGCGTCGGCGGCCGCGCGCCCGCGCAGTGCACCGCGCTCGGCAAGGCGATGCTCGCGTGGCTGCCCGCCGAACAGGTCGAGGACCGGGTCATGCCCGTGCTCGGCCGCCAGACCAGCCGGACGATCTGCGACATGGTGACGCTGCACCGCGAACTCGGCCGGATCCGCGACCGCAACGGTCTCGCTTTTGAACGCGGCGAGTGCTTCTCCGATATCTCCTGTGTCGCCGCCGCCATCCGCGGCCCGGAAGGGCCGGAAGCCGCGATCTCCCTGGTCGGCGACGCGCAGACCGCGCTGGAGCGCGTCGCGCCGCTGGTCGTGGTCGCCGCACGGCAGGTCACTCAGGAGCTGTACCCGATGGTCCGGCTGCGCACGGCCGAGCCCGCTTGGAACTGATCGTCCACAAAGGACTCTCAGTCACCGAGACAGCACCAGCTTGCGCACCGCCCGCCGTTCTACGTTCAGCCTCGCAGAATCGGGGCACTGGAAGGAGATCCGACGATGACCACAGTGGAGCCGGCACCGGACGAGGTCCGCGTGATCGAGGCCGGCGCGGCGCCCACGCGGTTCGCCCGCGGGTGGCACTGTCTCGGGCTCGCCGAGAGCTTCGCCGACGGCAAGCCGCATCCGATCACCGCGTTCGGGCAGAAGCTCGTAGTGTTCGCCGGCGAGGACGGCAAGCTCAACGTGCTCGACGCATACTGCCGCCACATGGGCGGCGATCTGTCGCAGGGCACGGTCAAGGGCAACGAGGTCGCCTGCCCGTTCCACGACTGGCGCTGGGGCGGCGACGGCCGGTGCAAGCAGATTCCTTACAGCCGCCGGGTTCCGCTGCGGGCGCGCACCGCGGCGTGGACGACGCTGGTGCAGGACAAGATGTTGTTCGTCTGGAACGACCCGGAGGGCAATCCACCGCCGCCCGAGGTTGTCATCCCGCGCATCGAGGGTGCCACGCGCGACGACTGGACCGACTGGACCTGGTACGAAACGCACGTCGACACAAACTGCCGCGAGGTCGTCGACAATGTTGTGGACATGGCGCACTTCTTCTACGTGCACTTCGCTTTTCCCACGTACTTCAAGAACATCTTCGAGGGACACGTCGCCACGCAACTGCAGCGCGGGTCTTCGCGGGAGGACGTGCGCCCGCCCGCCAAGGACGGTCAGCCGAAGGCACTGGGCAACACCTCCGTCGCCGCTTACTACGGGCCGTCTTTCATGATCGACGAGCTGACCTATCACTACGAGGGCATGGACATCGACGCCGTGCTCATCAACTGCCACTACCCGGTCAGCGCCAACTCTTTCAAGCTGCAGTACGGGATCATCGTCAAGCGCACGGACAAGCTCTCCGGGCCTGAGGCCGAGGCGACCGCGCGCAAGATGGGCGACTTCATCCGGATCGGCTTCGAACAGGACGTGCAGATCTGGAAGAACAAGACCCGGATCGAGAACCCGCTGCTGTGCGAGGAAGACGGTCCGGTTTATCAGCTGCGACGCTGGTACGAACAGTTCTATGTGGACGTCGCGGACGTCACGCCGGAGATGACCGAGCGGTTCGAGTTCGAATTGGACACCGCGAAGCCGAATGCCGCGTGGCGCGCGGAGGTCGAGGAGAACCTCAGCCGCCGGACCAGCGAGCACGTCTGATGGCGATCCGCGCCGACAACCGGCTGCTGGACGAGCCGATGCGCCCGGTCCAATGCGGAACGTGCGAGGCTTGGCTGAAGGTGCGCAAGAGCAGTTGGCATCAAACGAGCATTCAGTGGGATGCCAACGCTTCCGCACGGTGTGCCGAACGGTCGGCTTGTGCGGAGGACTTGTTCCGCGGGTGTGGTGCGCTGCGGGATTCGATTGACCGGGCGGTCGCGGACGGGGGAATTCCGGTGGCTGGAGAATGAGCATGGCCGAAAAGTACGGGCCGTGGGCCGTGATCGCGGGTGGTTCGGAAGGCGTTGGCGCGTCGTTCGCGCATCAGCTCGCCGAGGCCGGGATCAATCTGGTGCTGATCGCGCGCAAGCCTGAACCGTTGGCGGAAACCGCGGCGGCGGTGCGGGCACGCGGCGTGGAAGTGCTTACCGCGCAGGTGGATCTGCTCGATCCGGAGGCGCTCTCGGCGATCCGGGAAGTGACTGACGGGCTCGAGGTCGGGCTGCTGATCTTCAACGCGGGCGCGAACAGCTACGGACACGAGTTCGTCACTGGGGATCTGTCCCGCGTGCGCGGAGTGATTGACCTGAACATCACCGCGCAGCTCGCGTTGACCCATCACTTCGGCGCGTTGATGGCATCGCGCGGGCGCGGCGGGATCATGCTGGTGGGCTCGCTGGCCGGGTATCTCGGGCAGGCGGAGATCAGCGTGTATTCCGCGGTTAAGGCGTTCAGCCGGGTGTTCGCCGAGGGGCTGTGGCTGGAGATGCGCGAGCGCGGCGTGGACGTGCTGGAGCTGGTGCTGGGCGTCACCCGGACTCCGGCGATGGAACGGGCCGGGCTGGCGTTCGACCTGCCGGGACTGAATGTGGCCGAGCCGGACGACGTCGCGCGCGAAGGGCTGGCGCATCTCGCGGACGGGCCGGTGTGGGTGGCCAGCGGGAACCTCGCCGCGGCGGAGAAACGAAGCGGGTTCCCGCGCGCCGAACTGGCACTGGCCGCCCACGAGGCGACGCGAAAGCTGCTCCCGACGCGATAGCTAGCGTTCCGTGAAGGGCTCCTTGAGGGAATCTGATTCCTTCAAGGAGCCCTTCACGTACCTGCCAAGAACTCGCTCACCGCGGTGTGGAAGCCGGTCGGATCCTCCACCCACGGCAGATGACCTGCTGGCAGCTGCACGCGCGAGACCACCGGCAAAGCCCGCTCCAGCGAGTCCGCTGCCGAGCGCGGGCGGATGTCCGCTGTTCCGTCCACGATCAGCGTCGGCACCTTCAGCGTTTCGCACTGTCCACTCAGGTCTGGCGAACGCTCGCGATTCAGCGCAGCGTTGCACTCGAAATTCACGCCGAACCACGGGTCAGCCATGGCTTCGGCGTGCTCCAGCGCGCGCTCCCGGTCGGCGAAATCGGCCGACCACTGCAGCACGCAGTACTCCCGGTCTTCCTCCGCGGTACGCTCCCGATCCCGCAGCGACTCCCAGCGCGCCAGGTGCTCGCCGAGTGCGTCCCGGAGGTTTCGCTGGTAGGCCGCGTGCCAGGTCGAGTCGGCGTCGATTCCGGTGCCGGAGACGTAGACCAGCTTCGTCACGCGGTCCGGATGCGCCAGCGTGTAGCGCAACGCCAGCTGCGCGCCCCAAGAATGGCCGAGCAGTGCGACGCGGTCCCAGCCGAAATGGGTTCGAACCGCGTCGAGATCGGCCACTGTCTTCTCGACTGAGTACGGTCCCTGCCGCTGCGACCGGCCGCATCCGCGCTGGTCCCAACGACAGACCGTCGCGGCTCCCGAGAAGGAAGCCGCGACGTCCGCCATCATGTCCCACAACCCCGGGCCACCGTGGCAGAAGACGACTGGTTCGCCGTCGCCCGTCCGCGCCGCCCAAAGCCGGAGACCGTCGTCAGTCCGCACCGCGTGATCCACGCGACGCAGTATGACCGCTTTCAGGCCTGCGCGACCGTCACCCGAGCGCTCGTGTCGTTCTCCTCGACCATCCCGCCCTGCGCGGGTTTGCGGCCGTGCTTCATCAGCAGGATGATCGCCACGCCGACGACGCCGACGACGCCCGCCCACAGGTAGGACTGGGTGAACGCGGCGTCGCCGTAGATCACCGCGTGCGATTGGGGCAGGGTCATCCGGACGTGCTCGGCCATGATCGCGCCGGTCACCGTCACCGCGGCCGACGACGCCAGCATCGCGATCACGCCGGCGATGCAGTTGCCCGCGCCGCCGAGCCGCTCGGGCAGCGCGTCCTGCAGGAGGTTCGCGTTGGAGGAATGCAGGAAGCCGACCGCGAACCCGGCGACGAAGCTGGTGATCGCGACCTGCCACTGCACGGTGAACATCCGCGAGCCGAGGAACATCACCACCAGGAAGCACAGGCTGGAGGCGAGCAGCACCTGGCGCGCGCCGATCCGCTTCGACAGGTAGCCGCCGAGCGGGCCGACGACCATGCCCACCACGCCGAGCGGGAACGTCCACAGTGCCAGTTGCAACGCGGAAAGTCCGACGCCATAAGTGTTTCCGGGGATGTGCGGCGTCTCGAACATGGTCGGGCTGAGGATGCCGTGGGCGTTCATCATGTACGACACCAGCCCGACCGCGACCACCGTCGGCAGGAATTTGCGGCCGACCAGCACCCGCAGGTCGATCAGCGGTTCCTTGGCTTTCAGTTCGCGCAGCACGAACGCGGCCAGCAGCAGCACTCCGATGCCGAACGCGCCGACCGTGGTCGTCGAACCCCAGCCCCACTTGCCGCCCTTGCCGACCGCGACGAGCAGAACGCCCAGGCTCGCCCCGAGCAGAATGGCGCCGAGAATGTCGAACGACGATTTGACCCGCACCTTGCTTTCCGGCACCAGCCACGCGTGCAGCGGGAGCAGGACGCCGACGTAAACGACCATGAACCAGAACACGCTGCGGAAGCCGAAATTGTCGATCAGCCATCCGGCGAGAAACGGGCCGGCGACCGCGCCCATGCCGATTCCGGTGACCACCGAGCCGAGCGCGACCGGCACGTAGGACCGCGGGATGACGTCGCGGACGAGTGCGTAGGAAATGTTCACGATGCCGACCAGGCTGCCCTGCAGCAGGCGGCCGATCAGGAGCAGCGCGAACACGTCGGTGGTCGCGCACACGACGCTGCCGAGCAGGAAGATCGCGCCCATCACCAGGATGATCCGCTTCTTGCCGTAGCGGTCGGCCGCCTTGCCCGCGAGCGGGAGCACGACCGCGCCGGCGAGCGTGACCACCGAGGCCGCCTGCGCCACGTCGAGGGTCCGGAAATGCGCGGCCATCCCGGGCAGCGCCGGATACACCATGAGGATTTCGAACGTGGCTATTTCGGAGAGCAGAATGATCAACGCGCAGACCGCGATGATCCGCCCGCGGGAAACAGGTCCGTTCGCCGGATTCAGGTCGAGTGCCATGCCGGTCCCTTTCCAGAAGTGATCAGGGGAATCCCCGCCGGAATACGAGGTCCCGCGCTGATGAGGCCGGAATCGACGCGAGCGTAATCACGGCCTCCCGGCGGCCTCGGCGCGATCCCGCTCACCGGGAGTCTTCTCAGATGTGCGAACCGCCGTCCACGCGGATTTCCGCGCCGGTCAGGTATCCGGCGTCGGCGGACGCGGCGAAGGCGATCGTCGCGGCGATCTGGTCCGGTTCCGCCACGCCCATCGGCGAGCGGATCCGGCGGTAGTAAGAGGTGTCGAGACCGACCAGGACGTCCTCGCCGACCAGCGGTGTCGCGACGGTGCCGGGCGACACGACGACCACCCGGACGCCGCGGCCGATCACCTCCGCCGCCAGGCTCAGCGAGAACCCGAGCACGGCGGCTTTACTGGCGGAATACGCCGTCATGTAAGGATTCCCGTGCGTAGCGGAACTGGAGGACACGTTCACGATGGCACCACCGTCGGGCAGGTGCGGCAACGCTTCCCGGCAGCACAGCGCGGTGCCGATCAGGTTCACGTCGTAGAGCCGTCGGAGGTCCGCGACCGTCAGCTCCGCGATCGGGGTGGTGCGGTGGATTCCGGCGACATTGACGACCACGTCGAGACCGTCGAGTTCGGCCGCCGCGGCACGGACCGCGGCCGAAATCTCGGTCTCGTCGGAAACATCGGCCTGACGCAGGCGGATCCGTTCGGTTTCCGACAGCCCGGAATGGTCGACGTCGACGGAGAAGACCGTGGCGCCTTCGGCCGCGAGCCGGAGTGCGGTGGCTCGGCCGATCCCCGAGCCACCACCGGTGAGCAGGACTTTCGCGTTCTCGAATCGGTGCACCTGTCGCAGGCTGCCACCGGCGCCGCGCCCGGCTCGGCGGCGATCCCGCTCACCGGACTCGATCAAGCCTCGTACGTCACCTTGACCTCGTCCGTCCGCGGCCTGGCCTGACAAGCGAGAATCAACCCGTCCGCGAGGTCCTGCGGGTCGAGGACTTCGTTGCGTGCCAGGTCCACTTCGCCGCTCACCAGCACACAGGCGCAGGCGCTGCAGGCACCTTCCCGGCACGAGAACGGGGCGTCCAACCCTGCCGCCAGGAGGACGTCGAGCAACGCGTTCTCTCGTGGCCAGCGCAACGTCCGGGTCTCGCCGTCGAGTTCGACTTCCACCGTGCTCGCCGGACCGGACTCGTCCACCGCCACCGAGGCGAACGGGTCGCCGGTGAGCGAGGTGAACCGTTCCACGGTAACGCTTTCCACATCAAGTCCATTAAGGACCATCGAAGCCAGATCCATGAACGGGCCAGGTCCACAGAGGAACGCAGCTCGCTCACGATACGGCGTGGTCAATGCCCGAAGCCCGGCCTCGGTCGGCAACCCCTGCACCGATTCCAGCCAGTGCAGCACGGTCAGCCGGTCCGGTTGTTCCTTCGCCAGCCGCAACAGCTCGTCCCGGAAAATCACCGACTGCTCGTCACGGTTCGCGTAGACCAACGTCACCCGGCCGGAACCGGCCCGCAGACAGGACTTCAGGATCGACATCACCGGTGTGATCCCGCTGCCCGCGGCGAGCAGCAGCACGTCAGCGTCGAGCGACCGTGGAGTGAAGGTGCCGGACGGCCGCAGCACGTCCAGCACAGTCCCCTCGACCGCGTTGTCCACCAACCAATTCGATCCGTACCCGCCTGCTGTGCGCTTCACCGTGATTCTCGGCGGCTCCTCGCAGTGCGGGGAACTGCACAGCGAATAGCAGCGCGCGACACTGTCCTCAGTGGACGGAATACGGACAGTGAGGAATTGTCCGGGCAGATAGTCGAAACTGCCGTCGACCGGTTCCAGTACCAGCGAATGCGCGTCGGCGGTCTCGCGGACCACCTCGGTCACTCGCACGCGCATCGCGCTCATGCCGAGCGCGCGGCGTGCTGCGCCGCGAGATAGCCGAAGACGATCGACGGCCCGATCGTCGCGCCCGGACCAGCGTATTCGTTGCCCATCACCGCGGCGGTCGTGTTGCCGGTGGCGTACAGCCCGTCGATCGCGGAGCCGTCGTCGCGCAGGACGCGACTGTTCTCGTCGCACACCAGGCCGCCCTTGGTGCCGAGATCGCCGACCTCGATCCGGAACGCGTAATACGGTCCCTTCTCGATCGCATCGAGACACGGATTCGGCAGTGTGGGGTCGCCGTAGTACCGGTCGTAGGCGGACTCGCCGCGACCGAAATCGCCGTCCACTCCGGCGCGGGCAAAACCGTTGAACCGCTGCACGGTTTCCGCCAAGGTGTCAGCCGGAACACCGATCTTCTCGGCAAGACCAGCCAACGTCTCGGCCCGGTGCGCGATTCCCGCCGCGTAATACGGCTCCGGAATCGGCGCACCCGGCAGGATCTGCGCGAACGGATACCGCGCGCGAGCCTTGGCGTCCATCACGAACCAAGCGGGCACGTGTCCGCCTTCGAGTTGCGCGTGCACGAAGGTGACATACGGCGCGGACTCGTTGGTGAACCGCGTGCCCTCGGCCGACACGATGACCGAACGCGGGATCGACCGTTCGGACACCAGCGGCACGACCGCGCCGGACGGGTGTCGCACCGACGGCATCCACCACGCATCGTCCATCAGATCCGTCGCCGCGCCGACGCCCAGCCCGGCCTCGATGCCGTCGCCGACGTTCTCCCGCGCGCCACCGCTGTAGTCATCCCAGGCGGCTTCCGGCAAATAGCGTTTCCGCAGGTCAACACTGTGCTCGAAGCCGCCGGTCGCCAGCAGCACGCCACGGCGGGCGCGGATCCGCTTTTGCCCGCCGTCGTGCTCGGCGACGATCCCGGTCACCCGGCCGTCCTCGACCACCAGCTCAGTCATCGGCGACCGCAGCCACAGCGGGACCCCGGCGTCCTTCAACGCCATCCGCAACCGCGCGACCAGCGCACGGCCGCCGGTGGCCATGTGCCGGCGCCGCACCACGTTGGACGACACCCGCCACGCCGCGATCACCGAAGCCCACCGGCCGCGCCAGGTGCGCTTGACCATCGCCAGATCGTGGTAATCCTTCGCGGTGACCCACAAGCCGAGCGGGCCCTTCATCGTGTTCGGCCGCTGGTGCCGCTCGTCCTCGCCGAGGTGCCGGGTGTCGAACGGCTTCGCCTCGACAGACCGGCCCAGCGGGCGGCCGCCGTCGAGCTCCGGGTGGTAGTCGGCGTAACCCTTCACCCAGAAGAACCGCAGCCATTTGCTGCGCTCCAGCAGCTCCATCGCCGCCGGGCCATGGTCGACATACGCGTCGAGCCGTTTCGAATCCACGCGGCCTTCGGTGAGCAGGTCGAGGTAACGGCGGATCGACGCCCGGCTGTCGTCGTGCCCGGCCGCCCGCAGCGCCGGATTGTTCGGGATCCAGATGCCGCCGCCGGAAATCCCGGTGGAGCCGCCGTACATCGAGCCCTTCTCGACGACCAGCACGTCCAGCCCGGCCGCCGCGGCGGTCAGTGCGGCGGTCATCCCGCCCCCGCCCGATCCCACTACGACGAAGTCGTACTCCGCGTCCCAGGCCGTCATTCGCCGTCCTTCCGGAGCAGGAACGCGAGAACGGCGCTTTCCCACGCGTCTTTCTGCTCGATCATCGTCCAATGGCCGCAATTCGGAAGAATGTGCAGTTCCGCGTGCGGAATCGTGCGCATCGGGATCAACGCCATGTCGAGCGGGCTGACCCGGTCGTCCCGGCCCCAGGTGATCAGGGTGCGGGCGCGGATCTTGCGCAATTCAGCCCACAGCGGGGTGACGTCGAAGGCCGCGGCCGCCTGCGCCCGCAGCACGCCCTTGCCGTACATTTTCCTGGCACTGGCCAAGGAATCCGCGGCAGTCGCGAGCCGCCACCGCTCCTCGATCAGTTCGTCGGTGATCAGGCCGCGATCGAAAACCATCGAATTCAGCCACTGCACGAGCCGTTCGCGCGTCGGGTCCTCGACGAATTCGGTCAGCAGGTTGATCCCCTCGCCCGGAGCCGGGCTGAAGATGTTCGTGCCCATCCCGCCGACGGTCACCAGCCGACGGACCCGCTCCGGATGCGCGATCGCGGTACGGGTGGCGACGAACCCGCCCATCGAGTTGCCGACGAGGTCGGCGGCGGCGATGCCGAGCCCGTCGAGCAGGTCGAGCACCGCGCGTTCGGCGGCGGGCATCGGCGGTTCCGCGACCGGGTCGCTGACGCCGAATCCGGGGAATTCCAGGATCAGGCACCGGAAATGCGCGGCGAACGACGGCAGATTCGCCCGGAAGTTCTGCCATCCGGTGACGCCGGGCCCGGATCCGTGCAGCAGCACGACCGGCGGGCCGTCGCCTGCTTCGTGGTAGCGCAGCACGCCCCGGTCGGTGCGGAGTTCGCGCAGCGTCGCGTCGTGGCTCAGTTCCGGCATGGCTGACCTCTTGCTCGTGGGTGCGGGATGCCGCCGAAGCTAGCCAGCCGCCGCACGCGCGCGGGTCTCCAGTCCCGGTCACCGAGAGAGTTCGTCTCCGGGGGCACCGGCAGCTCTTACCGTCGAACCCATGCAAGCCACCGAAGCACCGACCCCGCTGGAAATGCGCCGCGCGCTGAGCCGGTTCGCCAGCGGAGTCACCGTGGTGACCGGCGTCGACGACGGCGAGGCGGTGGGATTCACCTGCCAGTCCTTCACGTCGGTATCGCTGGAACCGCCGCTGGTGCTGTTCTGCGCCGACCGCGACGGCCGGGCGTGGCCGCGAATCCGAGCCGCCGGGCGGTTTTGCGTGAACGTGCTGTCCGAACCGCAAGCCGACCTCTGCGGTCGCTTCGGATCCCGTCGAGGCCTTCGCTTCGAAGGGCTGAATTGGGAGCTTTCCCGGTGGGGCACGCCGGAATTGCCTGGTGTTCTGCTGCGCGTGCACGCCGACATCGAGACCGTGCACCGCGCGGGCGACCACGACGTCGTCCTCGGCCGAGTGCTCGCACTCGACCCGGGCACCGACGAGCGGCCGATGATTTTCTACCGCGGCGATTTCGGCGTCGAAGGCCGTCCGGACGAGGTGCCAGGCTATCTCTGGGGCTGGAGCGACCGCTGAACCTCTTCTTCCAGCGCACGCACCATCGCCACCGCCGCCGGCCCCGGCTGCTCTCCCGTCACCGCCCACAGGCAGCGCCGCAGCCCGCCGCACTCGTCGCGCACCGGGATCCACCGGACGTCGGCGGGCAGCGAATCCGCCGCGAATCCGGGTACCAGCGATATTCCCAGCCCCGCCGCGACCAGGCCTAACCGCGTCGGCCACGCGCGCACCGCGAACGCGATCATCGGCCCGGCGATTCCCGGCCACGTCCCGAATTCCGGCGAGCTGCCCGCGCCGACGATCCACTGCTGCTCGGCCAATTCGTCCGGTTCGACCCAGCTGCGCCCGGCGAACGGATGCGCTTCCGCGACCGCCACCCCGTACCCGATTCCGCTGCGCAATTCGGTGCGGCGCAAGCTGTCGAAGTCGTATTCCGGCACGCCGTCGCCGGTCACGAGCACCGCGACCTCGAGCCGTCCGCGCCGCAGCGACTGCAGCTGCGCCGGGGTCGAGGACTCGGCGAGCTGCACCTCCACGCCCGGATGCGCGCGCAGCAGCCGGGAAACCGCGCGCGGCAGCAAAACCGCCGACGCGGCGGGAAATCCGCCCACCGAGATCCGCCCGGCGAGCCGGTCGCGCAGCCCGGCCAGTTCTTTTCCGGCCGCGCTCACGCTGTCCAAAACCCGCCCGGCGTGCCGGATCAGCACTTCTCCCGCTGTCGTAGGACGAATTCCGCGGGCGTGCCGTTCGAACAATGCGGTTCCAGTGGCGCGTTCGCTCGCCGCGATCTGCCGTGACACCGCCGATTGCGTGTAGCCGAGCCGGTGCGCGGCAGCACTGAACGACCCGGTGCGGGCCACCTCCACCACGACCCGGAGTCCGGTGAGCGTCAGATCAGCCATTCCGCCAACCATATCCGAAACGCGCCGCCCCGGACGTCCACAGTAGACGCCACCGCGGTTCCCTCCCCTTGGCCACGGCGCACAATCCCGGCTCGACCCGAGCGGGCCGGGATTTTCGCGCCCCGAAGGACACCGAGCGTGCCCCAATTACCCAGCCGCAGGTGCCGCCGAACGCCCGAATCGCGGTTGCGGCGAACAGTCGAACTCGCCGCGAACCGCTCCGGGCGCGAAACGCCGGCGCGGGAAGGGGCGATGTCATTGCCAGGAGTGGCGAAAAGAATCTCGAGCGTGACCGTCGGCCGACGGTCTACTGTGGAATGCCCGCACACACCCGCTGTTCACCGGGTGGCCGTCGCCGCTTAACCGCTGACGGTAACTTTCCGGCGGCGCGCCCGCGATGTCCATTCTGACTGCGACGGCTTGTCACCGGACGGCCGTCCGAGCCGGACTGAGGTTGCGACACATGAAAAGCGCTCGAAGTCCACGTCGGACTCCCCGGTTCCAGCTGATCGGCGGCCCGGGAAATGCGACGAGATGGCGGCTCCTCGGCACGAACAACGCGTCGCTGGGGCTGGGCACCGTCGACTACCGCAACGGGGAAGAATGCGTCGCGGCCATCCAATGGCTGTGCGCGAACATCCCGCGCACGCGCATGGAACTGACCCACGACCACGGAATCGACTGGCGATGGCTGCTGCGCGCGGGCAACGGCACGATCGCCTCGGCGAGCCACGCCTACGGCCGCCGGATCGAAGCACAGCACGGATACGAACGGTTCGTCGCCGCGATCGGCGAAGCGGCGGAATTCGCGGCGGAGGGCCGGATCACCGACTGGCGCACGAAGTACCGGCTGCCGGGCTGAACGCGTTCGTCGGGCATTAACTCCCGCGCCGTCGGGTGGGAACGCGACCAACCGGGCACTGTTTGCCGAACCCCGCGAGGTTTGGTCTCGACCACGGAATCCCGTGGTCGAGACCAGACAGAAAGAGTACAAACTGATGCGTGCTCGTACTGCCCGGTTCGTGGGCGTCTCCGCCGCGCTCGCCGCGGGTGCGGCCCTTCTTCTCCCGGGTACCGCCAGCGCAATCCCCGGTCCCAACCAGCTCCCCGAGGTCGTGGCGGCGGTGGGCTCCGACACGATCGCGGACGTCACCACCGCGGTCTTCGCCGCGGCCAACGGTTCGGCGGCGAACACCGACCCCGACAATTACGTGAACGTCCCGCCGGTTCTCTCGGGCAACCAGTCGTTCGCCGTGCCCGGCGACATCTACGACGGCGGCACCACCTACAACGTCTCCAACCCGCCGCCCAACGGCTCCTCCGCGGGCAAGACCGCCCTGGCCAACGCCGCCGCGGCGGGCAGCGGCTCGATCGACCTCGCCCGCTCCTCGTCCCCGCGGTCGGCTTCCGACCCGTCGACCTTCCAGTACTACGCCTTCGCGAAGGACGGCGTTTCCTGGGCCGCGTCGTCGACCGGCGCCGGCGCGGGCGTCACCCTGACGCTGGACCAGCTGCGCGGCATCTACAGCGGCGCCATCACCAACTGGAACCAGGTCGGCGGCACCGACGCCGCCATCGCCGTCTACCTGCCCCAGGCCGGTTCCGGCACCCTGTCGTTCTTCACGAACACGGTGCTCGGCTTCGACCCGACCACGAAGCCGGTCACCGTCAAGCGGTTCCAGGAGAACGAAGGCAACACCATCCAGGCCGGCGACCAGTCGACGGCGATCGCGCCCTACTCCGTGGCCCAGTGGGTCGCGCAGGGCAACGGCGTCGTGAGCGACAAGCGCGCCGGCTTCTTCGAGGGCACCCTGACCGGTGCTGGTTCGGATGGCGCCCCGGTTTCGGGCTCCGCACCGAACTACGCCCCGGCCTTCGCCGACGGCTTCCTCGGCGCCCGTTTCGTGTACTACGTGCTGGACACCCGTTCGCCGTCCCACGACGCGGCGCTCAACGCGGTCGGCTTCGACTCGGCCGGCCCGAGCCCGCTGTGCAACGGCAGCCTCGCCGCCACGCTGAGCCAGTACGGCTTCAAGCCGCTCGCCCCGGTGAACGGCGTCACCTGCACGCTTTCCTGACCCGCTGAACGACAGGACCGGCCCGTCCGGGGACTTCCTCCCCGGACGGGCCGGTTTCGTCGTCCGCCGAACGACCACCGAAGGAGCGCATGTGAGACGACGCACTCGCACTGCCCCGATCTCCGCGACGGCCGCCATGGTCGCGGCCAGCAGCCTTCTCTTCCCCGGTCTCGCCGACGCAGTGACCGGCCCGGACGGCGTCCAGGAGATCGTCGCCGCCGTCGGAGCCAACACCACCTACGAGGTCACCGACGCGTTCTTCGCCGCAGCCAACTCTTCCCCGGCGAACACCGATCCAGACACATATGTCAACGTCCCGTCGGGCCTTACGCCCGGTCAGGTCTTCACCGTGCCTGGCGACATCTACGATCCCGGCACCATTTACCGATCGGCCAACCCTCCGCCCAACGGCGCGATCGCGGGCGGCTACGCGCTGGCCGACGCTGCCGCGGCCCATAGCGGGTTGATCGATCTCGTCCGCTCCGACTCGCTGCGGTCTTTTTCGGATCCGCCGACCTTCCATTACTACGCCTTCGCTAAGGACGCAGTCTCGTGGGCTGCCTCGTCGACCGGCGCCGGCGCGGGCGTCACCTTGACCCTGGGCCAACTGCGCGACATCTACAGCGGCGCCATCACCAACTGGAACCAGGTCGGCGGCGCCAACGCCCCCATCGCCGTCTACCTGCCCCAGATCGGCTCCGGCACGCTGATCTTCTTCACCGGCACTGTGCTCGGCTTCGACCCGACGACGAAACCCGTTGCGGTCAAAAGGTTCCAAGAAAACTATGCGGATACCATTCCCGCCAGCGACCGGGCGACCGCGATCATCCCCCACTCCGTGGCACAGTGGGCGGCTCAAGGCAATGGCGTTGCCGACGACAAACGCGCTGGCTTCTTCGAAGGCACTCTCCTCGGCGGCGGTTCAGACGCTTCCCCGGTCTCGGGCACTCCGCACAACTACGTGCCGACCTACTCCGACGGCTTCATCGGCGCTCACTCTGTCTCCTACGTGCTGGACACCCGCTCGCGGTCCTACGACGCCGCGCTCAACGCGGTCGGCTTCGACTCGGCCGGCCCAAGCCCGCTTTGCAACGGCAGCTACGCCAGCCTGCTGGCCCAGTACAGCTTCAAGCCGCTGCCGGCCAGGTCCGACGGAGTCGCTTGCGATCTCTCTTGACTATCCGCATCGAGCCGGGGGCTGGCACCAGCTCCGTGCCAGCCCCCGGTTTCGTCAGCTCAAGCCCAGGCAGGCAGCAACCGCCAGACCGCCGAAGCCGCCAGCACCGCCAACGCCAGCAGAGCCGGTGTCGTCAGCACATATGTCGACACCGAGCGCCAGCGCCGGTACAGCAGCGTCGCCCCCACCGCCACCACCGCGAAGCCGCCGAACGCGAGCACCAACCGGGCCCAGCCGCTCGGATCGCCAGTGCGACCGTCCTGGGCATCTGCCCGGCCGTTCTGCGGCGTCGGGCGGAAAGGCTTTCCGTCGAGAACGGCGGTCACCACTGTCGCGCTCGAAGCCGAACCTGGCCACCACGAATCGGACGTGACAAGCGTCAGCCGGTCGTTCTCCGTGCGGCCGTAATCGCGATCTTCGTCCAGGTCACGAGCCGCCGTGTCGGTCACGGTGTAGACCGATTTCCCTTGCGTCGTAGCGACCACCAGCTTGTCTCCCCGAGACAGCTCGCTGAGCCGCGAGAAGGGAGCGCCGTATCCGGAATACCGGCCGACCACCGCGGAGTTCCCCGGCTGGCCGGGGCCCGAAGTGCCCGGCACATGCCCCGGCCCCGACATCGTGTCGCCCGGTTCCACGCCCTCGAGCACCACCTGCTGTACCTCCAGCTTCGGGATCTCCAGCACCGCCACCGGCGCGCCGAACTCCGGCGGTTTCGTCACCGGCGCGGCGCCGAGCAACGTGCGGGCGGCACCCTGCGCCTGCGCCATCCGACCCTGCAGCACCGACAGCGCCGCCCGCTGGTCGTTGTTGGCCAACATCGGCCCGAGTGCGTAGGCGACGATGCCGAAGCACAGCACCGTGGTGACCAGCCAGCAGACCACCGCGATCACCGTCCGCTGAGGATTCAAGTGCACCGGGGCACGCAGCGTCGCGGTCATGCCCGGCGTCGCAATGCGACGAGCCGCTCAGCAAGCCGATTCACCCACGAGGGCAACGGCTTCCCCGCGGTCAGGTAACCGGTCGTCGGCGGCAGGAACACCAGTGCGACCAAGGCGAGCAACGGAATCAGTGCCCCCAGTACGCCTGCTCCCGGGAACAGCGGGATCTTCACCGCCGCGGCCAGGCTGCGAGCCTCTTGGACACTCGCCTGCGTCGGCGCCTTCATCGCCAGCGCAGCCGCTTCCGCCGCGCCAGTGCCATTCGAACCGGAACGGGGAAGCGGACCGCTCAAGCCGCTGCTCGAAGGTGTCCCGCCCGCGGCGGCACCAGGACCGCCGGTTGCTGCCAAGCCGGGATTCTGCGCTTCTTTCTGCTCGTGGCAGGACGCCGCGGCTGTGCCAGTGCCGACCTTCGCCGCGGCGGCCTGGGCCGCGGAAAGCAGGTCCGGCGTCAGCGGAACGAGTCCCGGCCCGAGGCTGCCCTGACCGCCGTTGGTCGCGGCCTTCAGGAAGGTCGTGAGCTGGGCTTGCTTGGCGGCTTGCGGCGCACACGAAGCGTCCACCAGCGGGTTCAGCGGTGCGGCAAGAGACTCGAGGTACGTCAACGGGTACGCCTCGGGGTCGTCGCTGGGGACAATCCGCACCGAGCCGTCCTTGGCCTCCTGAGTGTGCGCGGCCGCGGCCTGCAACGACCTCCGCGTCGGAGCGACGTAGCCGCCTTTGCCGTCAGGCAAAGCGACCGGGGTCCAGCCGTTCTCGGTCGCGGTGGCCAAGTCGGTGACGACCCAGTTCAGGCATCCGTTCTTGCACTCGTCCCCGGTCCCCAGCGTCACGTTGCTGACCTGCTTGCGGACGTTGACCTGACCGGTCTTCGCGTCGACGTTGTGCACTCCGCCATCGCCGAGATTGAGCGTGTTCAGATCGGTCACGACGCCGACCGGCCCGTCGCTTCCCTTCAACTTCTGCTTGTCGAGGTCCACGAAAGTCCCGTATTTCCACGCGGGCACTCCGTTCAGCCTGTCGCTGAGCACCAGCGGCACGGTGCTCGTCCCGATTTCGCCGGTTACTCCGAAGAAATCGGTGTTGAACTGCCCGGCACGCGTGTTGGGCGACAGGAGCGCGTTGGCGGGCCCGCTGATCGCGGCCAGCGCCGAATTGCGCCGCACCAGCGCGGACCCGTCCTTGAAGATGCCGCCCCGGCCAGTGCTGTCGGGCGACAAACCGCCCTTGCTCAGCAGATTGGCGACGTCGTCCCAGCCGAACTTCAGGTTGTCGGCCAGGCGAGAGTTCAGCGAACCGCCGTCGTCTCCGCGGTCTGTCGGCGCCCACCCGACCGCGGCGAGCACTGTCGCGTTGAGCGCCGTCGGCACGTAGCTGCGCGCGCGTACCTGCTGCGCTGCCAGTGTTCCGCCAGAGCCGGTGACCTGCACATCCGAGTCGCCCTTGTCGAACGACGTCAGCCCGACGTCCTCGCTCTCGTTCACGATGTTGACCGGCTGCACCGCCTTCGTCGGCGCGCAGAGCATCTGGTTCCAGCCGACCGCGGTGCGTCCGAACCGCTCAGGCATGCTCCCGGTCAGGGTGCTGGCCCCGACCCCGCCGCATCCCTTGATCCTGAGTCCGGGAGCGGAAGCGCGGAACGTGATCGAACTGTCGAAGACCGTCTGCGAGGGAGCGGTCGCCGTCGCCGGGACGACGATCCGCAGCATCATGGTGCACGGATGGTTCTCGTCGCAGGGGAACGAATACTTCTTGTGGTCCGGGTTGTTCGACCACTTCATCTTGTCCTTCGGGAAAGCCGTGAAGTCCGGGTCGAAAGCGATGGTTTGAGGTGCGCTCGCCCCCCGTGGCACATACGTGTCGAACACGATGTCGTGCGTGGTCGCGCTCCTCCCGACATCCCTGGGCGGGGTCTTGAATTCCGTGCCCGACAGCTCGTCGTTGAAGTTCTTGCAGTAGGCCGTGACGCGGGCCGGGACGGACGGATCGTGCCCCCAGGTCCCAGGCTTCACGAGCGAGTCCCGCAACGGAAGCGGGCACACCGAGTAGTTCGCCGTGGCTCCCGCGGGCAGCCCCGAGATCGTGATGCGCAGCGGGTCCCCGTCCTGCGCGTTCATCGGGTCGGCACCGGTCACCTGCACCTGATAGTTCAACGGACTCGGCTGCGTCTGCGCGGACGCGGCCGGCACGACGGCGACGCCCAGCACCGCGAGCACTCCGGCGGCGAGCACGTGCGCCACGCGTCTGAAGCGGTTCATGGGTTCAACTTCTCCAGCGTCGCGCGCGGCGTCAACAAACGGGAACGAAACGCGGGCACCGGTTCACGTACGCGCCGTCGGGCCTTCGCTGTCCAGCCAACTTTCTCCGCTTCCGGCTCGTAATACTCGCTGCCGTGACCGTCTCGTCCTCCTCGTCCGGCCCCGCGCCGCCGGAGCGTCTCGTCCTCGCCGATCTGCCGTCTCGGGCCGATCGGCTCTTCCGCCGCGTCACGAGCGGGGCCGGGCTTTCGGTGCTCGCGCTCTTGATCGTGATCGGGTTCTTCCTCGTCTACCGGTCCGCGCCCACGTTCGAGGCCAGCGGTTTCGGCTTCTTCACCACGATCCAGTTCGACCCGGCTTCCGGGCATTTCGGCGTTCTCGGACTGCTGTACGGCACCGTCGTCGTCGCGCTGATCGCGGTCGCCGTCGCGGTGCCGTTTTCGGTGCTGGCCGCGCTGTTCATCAGCGATTACGCCAGTCCGCGAATGCGCGGGTTCCTCACCGGGCTGGTCGATCTCCTCGCCGCGATTCCCAGTTTGCTCTACGGCCTCTGGGGATTCAGCTTCCTGCGTCCGTACATCACTCCATTGTCGCAATGGATGACCGACAATCTCGGCTGGTTCCCGCTTTTCGAGACGAAACCGGGCGCGGTGCTGTTCAATTCGATGTTCGTCGCGGGGCTCGTGGTTTCGCTGATGGTCATTCCGATCACGACGTCGGTCATCCGCGAGGTTTTCACCCAGACTCCGCCCGGGGAAAAGGAAGCGGCGCTCGCTCTGGGCAGCACTCGCTGGGGCATGGTGCGCACCGTTGTGCTGCCGTTCGGCCGCGGCGGGATCGTCGGTGGCTCGATGCTCGGGCTCGGCCGTGCGCTCGGCGAGACGATCGCGGTTTCCCTTCTGCTGCCTCAGGTTCCGGAATTGACGACGCATCTGCTCGAGTTCGGCGGTGCGACTATTTCGGGCTTCATCGCTAATAACGCGGGACAATCCGGGCCTGCGTTGAGCGGGTTGATGGCGGCCGGGCTGGTGTTGTTCGCCTTTACGTTGGCGACGAACTTCACCGCGTCGGTGATCATTTCCCGAAGCCGTTCCGGAGTGGGGGTCGACGCGTGACCGCCACCGACATCCGGCCCGAACAAGTGCGTCCGGTCCCGGTTCGCCGGAAAACGTCCGCGACGACGCCGCAGGACCGGCTCGTGGCGCTCGGCTGCGCAGCGTCGGCGACATTGCTGACCTGGTTTGTGATGCACCAGCTGCTGGTGTCGCCGGGCTGGCTCGCCGACCTGGTCGTGGCGTATCTGCTGTATCTGGGGATGCTGTATCTCGTCACCCGCGATCGGCTCGGGCGGCTCGCGGCGATTGACAAACTGGTGTCCGCGGTCGTGGTGAGCGGCGCGGTCGGCCTGCTGATCCCGTTGCTGTTCCTGCTCAGCTACATCGTCCTCAAGGGCGTGCCGAGTCTCCGGTTGGCATTCTTCGGGCATGACATGTCGGCCGTCGCGCCGACCGATCCAGCGACGGCGACCGGTGGTCTGCACGCGATCGTCGGGACCTTGGAACAAACAGCGCTCGCGCTCGTGTTCGTCGTTCCGCTCGGCGTGCTCACCGCGGTGTTCCTCAACGAAACCAGGTCCCGTTTCCGCCGTCCGGTGCGGATTTTCGTGGACGCTATGAGCGGTTTGCCGTCAGTGGTCGCCGGTCTTTTCGTGTACGCGGCGCTGATCCTGCCGCCCGCTCAACTCGGCTTCTCCGGGTTCATGGCGACACTCGCGCTGACAATGATCATGCTGCCGACTGTCACCCGCACCGTCGACGTCGTGCTTCGGCTGGTGCCGGACGGTCTGCGCGAGGCATCACTCGCTCTCGGCGCGAGCCGCGCACGGACGGTCTGGTCGGTGGTGCTGCCGACCGCGCGCACCGGTGTGAGCACCGCGATCATTCTCGGCATCGCGCGCGTGGTCGGCGAAACCGCACCGTTGCTGTTCACGTCCTTCGGCACGCTTTCGATGAATTTCAATCCGTTCAGCGACCCGCAGGAAAGCTTGCCCCGCTTCGTTTACCGCTACATCAAAGAACCGCTCGCCTCGGCGCAGGAACGCGGGTACATCGGCGCGCTGGTGCTGATCCTGCTGATCTTCGCGCTGTTCGCCCTGACCCGGCTGATCGGCCGCAAACGCTGGTCGGCCCGCCGCACGAAACCCAGGAGTGCCCGGTGACCGAAACCCTCGAAGTCCGCGAACCCGTCCGGGTGCTCGGCGGTCCGCCGCCGGGCGCGGCGACGCTGGAGGCGCGCGGCGTGCACGCCTGGTTCGGCGACCGGCTCGTGTTGGAGGACGTCACGCTCGCGATGCCCGCCAACGAGGTGACCGCGCTGATCGGCCCGTCCGGCTGCGGGAAATCGACGTTTCTGCGCATTCTCAACCGGATGCACGAACTCGTCGGCACCGCGAGCCTTGCCGGGGAAGTCTTGCTGGACGGCGACGACATCTACGCCGAGGGCACCCGCGCCCAGCACGCCCGGCTGCGGATCGGCATGGTGTTCCAGAAACCCAACCCGTTCCCGGCGATGTCCATTCGGGACAACGTCCTCGCCGGGCTCAAGCTCGCCGGCGTCAAATGCGCGGACAAGGACGGGCTGGTCGAACAGAGCCTCGAGCGAGCAGGGCTGTGGCGCGAGGTCCGCGACCGGCTGAACTCCCCCGGCGGCGCATTGTCCGGCGGGCAGCAGCAGCGGCTGTGCATCGCGCGGTCGCTCGCGGTGCAGCCGAATGTGCTGCTGATGGACGAGCCCTGCTCAGCGCTGGACCCGACTTCGACGCGACGGATCGAGCAGACGATCGTGGAGATTTCCGACGAGGTCACCGTCGTGATCGTCACGCACAATATGCAGCAGGCGCAACGGGTTTCGCATCATTGCGCGTTCTTTCTCGCCGGGGAGAACGAGCCAGGGCGGGTGGTCGAGCACGGGTCCACTGAGCAGATTTTCGAGAGTCCGGAAGACAGCCGTACGCACGACTATGTCCATGGCCGTTTCGGCTGAACTGGGGAGTTTGTGATGCATCGCACGAGGTGGGCCGGGCTGGGGTGCGCGGGGGCGTTGCTGGCCGGTCAGGTTTTGCTCGCTCCGGCGGCGGAGGCGTTCAGCCAGGTCAACGGATCCGGATCCACGTACGTCGGGCTCGCGATGAGCGACTGGCAGAACGGCGCTAATTCGCGCGGTATCCCGGTCAATTACAGCGCGCTCGGCTCTCCGGCCGGGGTTAATCAATATGGCGATCACACTGTCGATTTCGCTGGCACTGAAGCCGAGGTCAGCTCCCTGGAAGCAGCCGGGGGCGGCGGGGCCACGGCGAAACAGCGCGGATACCAGTATGTTCCGGACGTCGCCGGTGCGGTCGCGGTGATGTACAACGTCACCGATGCCGGTGGCCGCCGCGTCGATTCGCTGCATCTGACCCGGGACGTGGTCGCACGGATCTTCGCGCGGCAGATCACCCGCTGGAGCGACCCGGCGATCAGTGCCACCAACGGCGGGTTCGCCCTGCCGGATCAGCCGATCACGCTGGTCGGCCGCAGTGGCCAGTCCGGTACGACGGCACTGTTCTACGACTTCGTGGCGCACGTCGCGCCCGGGCCGTACGGGGATTTCGTCTCCCGCAATGTCGATAAGGGGATCGGGCCGCTGCCGTCCGGGGTGCGGCCGATCCAGCTGCCGACCCGGGGGCCGGACGCGGACTTCTACCGGCTCTTCGCCGACTCCGACCAGATCGCCCAGACACTGGCCAACGGCAGCGTCCCGTTTTCCATCGGGTACGACGAATTCGGTTACGCCAAGAAGTACAACGCGCCGACCGCGTGGGTGGAGAATCAAGCCGGGAAGTACACGCTGCCGTACGCGGCCAATATCGCGGCAGCGTTGACCAAGGCCAACCTGCGGCCAGACCTCAGCCAAGAACTATCCGGGGTCTACGCCAATCCGGATCCTTCTACCTATCCCATTTCGGCCTATTCGTATCTGATGACGCCGTGCGGATCAGGGCGGGACACCTGCAAGGGCGGATATCCGGACGGGGCCAAGGCAGACACGATGACCGCCTTTATCGAACATGTCGCCTGCGACGGACAGATCAACATGGCGCGAATCGGATATTCACCGCTGCCGCCCAACCTGTCGCAGGAGATGATGAACGCCAACGCTCGGCTCACCGGACGTCCGCCCAAGCAGCTCAATGCGGACAATTGTGCCAACCCGACATTCCACGGAGGGCTTGGTGCCGGGGCCACCGCGCCGCAGGACCCGTTTGTCGGAATGGGCGGCGTGGACGCGTTGACACACGGCGGTAATGGCGGCGGACCGAAGGCCGCGGCGAAGGATGGACCGAAGTCGTCGGCCAGCGCCCAGGCCTCGGCTGGGCCGGGGGCGTCCTCGGCTTCCGGGCCGGATGCTTCGGAGGCCAATGGCGGATCGAAGGATTGGCGCAATGCCGAGCCCGCCGCTTATCAAGGCGGCGGATTCGGCGGATTCGGAGCATGGGCGGCGCTGGTGTTGTTCGCCGCGATTTGTGTGCCGTTAGTGGTGCGCGGAATCATTCGACGCTTGCGGCGGACGAGCTAGCACGGAGTCAGCTTCCGGTCCACGGAGGAGCCGAGCCCCAGCCCCAGCGGGGCACCGGCTGGGCACCCGCGGGCCCGGCGTCCGGCGCGGAAAACACCACCGCGAGCCTGCTGCCCCATTCCAAGTACCCCGCGAGCGCCGCGCGGAACTCCGGGTCAGCAGGCAGCCCGACCTCGTCCGCGGTGGCCAGCAGCAGCGAAACCCACCGGCGCCGCTGCGGCTCGGTGATCGCCCGGCCGGAATGCCGGGCGATCATGTGTTCGTGCCCACCGTGGTGGGCGGTGTACGTGGCCGGGCCGCCGAACACCTCGCCGAGCCACACCGCCACGTGCGCGGGGTGCTCCGGGCTCATCCCGGCGAACACCTCGGCGAGCAGGTCGTCCTCGGGCACCTTCGCGTAGAACGCCTCGGTCAGCCTGGTCAGCGCGGCTGCTCCGCCCGCCCATTCGTAGAGCGTCGGCACCGCGCCGCCCGGACCGGCCACCTCGGTGCGTTCGTAATGCCGCATCTCCTCGATGTTCTCGACATACGGCCGGATCTCGGCGAAGAACGCGGCGAAATGCGGCCCGCCCCGGAAACCCTGGAGGTGCGCGTCGGCCGACGTCCAGAGGATGCGCAGGACGTAACTGCCCGGCTCGTCGACGGCTTGCGTCAGTTCGTATTCGTGACACTGTTCCGCCGCGGCGAGCGACTTAGCCGCGCGCCGGTAGGCGGCCTCGAACTCCGCGTGCCCGCCGTCGGGAATGCGGTACCGGATGTACTCGATGATCACCGTGCCAGCCAAGCACGCGCCGGGCCGGTCGCCTAGTACGCACTTGCCGGTGCGTACCCGCGGCAGGCGATGATGGAGGGATGAAAGCGCGCTACTCGTGTGCGGTCGAGCTGGCTGTCGACGTCATGGGCGGGAAGTGGAAGCCGGTGATCCTGGCGCGGCTCAAGGAAGGCCCGCACCGGTACGGCCAGCTGCGCCGGGCCATCCCGTCGATCACCGAGAAGGTCCTGACCGCTCAACTGCGCGAGCTGGTCGCGGCCGGGCTGGTGGACCGGACCGAGGTGGCCGGCCGGGTGGCGACAGTCGAGTACCGGCTCACCCCGGAAGGCGACGAACTGCGCCCCGCGCTGACCGCGTTGTACGAATGGGGCAGCCAGTACGCCGAGCGCAACGGCATCCCCATCGGCACTTCCTGAACTAGGAGCTGAGCAGGTCCGCCAGCACCGCAGCTTCGCTGATGTCACTGCGCTTCGTCGCGGTCAGCAGCGTCAGCGAGCCCTTTTTGGCCAGGGCGCGCAAGTGATCCAGCGCTTCCGCGCGTTCCGGTTCTTCCAATTCCGCGCGATAGCGTTTCGCGAATTCGTCGTAGCGGTCCGGATCGTGCGCGTACCACTTGCGCAGTTCCGTCGACGGGGAGATCTGCTTGAGCCAGTCGTCCAGGTGCGCGCGGTCCTTGCTCAGCCCGCGCGGCCACAGCCGATCGACCAGGACCCGCGCGCCGTCGGCGGACTCCGGCTCGTCGTAAACCCGGCGAACCTGGACTTGGCGTTTGCTCATCGGGGCAGCGGCTCCTTCCGGCGGCTGGGGCTCCCGTCGCCGCCCAGCGTCCGCCGGTGGACGCCGCGGCGCAAACGAAGGGGGTATAACCCCAGGGTATGGAACTGCGTCAGCTGCGGTACTTCGTCGCCGTCTTCACCGAGGGGTCGATCAGCCGGGCGGCCGGGTCGCTGCTGATCTCGCAACCCGCGCTGACCAGGCAGATCCGCGTCCTGGAGCGCGAGCTCGGGACGCCGTTGTTCGAACGGGTCCCGACGGGCGTTCAGGCGACGGTGGCCGGGCGCGCGTTGCACGAGCATGCCCGGCAGCTGCTGCGGCTCGCCGACGCGACCCGGGAGGTCACGCGGTCCGCGGCGCCGGTCAAGGAGCAGGTCGAGATCGCGTTGCCGCCGGGGATTCCGCAGGACTGGGTGCTCGTCGCACTGGCCGAGATCCGCCGCCAGGTGCCGGACGCGGCACTGTCGTTTTTGGACGCCAGCAGCACCGAGCAGCTCCGGATGCTCAGCGAGGGCCGGATCGACATCGGGCTGATCCACCAGAACCCGCCGTCCACCCTGCACGGGCGGTTGTTGTTCGAGCATCCGTTCGGGGTCGCGATCCGGCCTGGGCACGCGCTTTTCGGCCGCGCGCACTGCCGGTTGCGGGATCTCGACGACGTCCGGGTGCTCGCGCACTCGCGGGCGCAGGTCCCGGCCGGGCACGACCAGATGCGCGCGGCGGCGCACGGACTCGGGGTGTCGCCGAACTGGCGGCTCGCGCGGTTCAACGAGAACGCGCTGGCCTGCGCGGAAGCCGTCGAGGCGGACGCGGTGCTGCTGAGCAGGCCCAGTGCGAATCGGATGCTGCCCGGCTGGGCGTGGAGCGAGCTGGTCGAGCCGAGCGTCCCGCTGACGACGTGGGCGGCGTGCCAGCCGCAGACCCGGCGGATCGTCAGCGCGGTCATGGAGGTGCTGGCGGGGTCCTGAAAAGCCCGTCCGGGAGCGCTCGCGGCTCCCGGACGGGACGCGGATCAGCCGGTCGCCAGCACCTTCAACCGGTCAAGGCCGGCACTGAAGTAGTCCTGGTCGAGCGGCGTCGAGGTGTACTGCCAGAAGGTGTAGAACCCCCAGGCGTAAGGGAGCGTGCCCGGCGACGACGAGTACGCCGCCACCCACAGCGGGTTGGTCGAGCTGAAGTCGCCCTTGTTGCCGGTGCACTGGGTCCACCAGCTGTTGGCCGTGTAGATGACCGGCCAGCGCGACGTCTTCGCGTGGTACTCGTCGCTGAACGCCTTGATCCACGACACCATCGCGGACTGGCTCAGCCCGTAGCAGGCCGAACTGGGCCCCCATTCGATGTCGAGGGTGCCCGGCAGGGTCTTGCCGTCCTTCGACCAGCCGCCGCCGTGCGCGACGAAGTAGTCCGCCTGCGCCGCGCCGCCGGAGAGATCAGGACGCCCGTAGTGGTATGCCCCGCGGATCATGCCGACGTTGTACGAGCCGTTGTACTGCTGACTGAAGTCCGGATTCTGGTACCCCGTGCCCTCGGTCGCCTTGACGTAGGCGAACCGCTTGCCCTGGTTCCAATAGGACTGCCAATCGACCGCACCCTGGTAACTGCTCACGTCGATGCCGGACGTAGTGGTCTCGACCGACGCCGGCGCGACCGCCGTGCCGCCCGGTTCGTGCGCCCGGATCGAAGCGCCCATCTGGTGGTTGTCCGGAGTCTCCGTCGAAGTGCTCGCGGCTGCGGCAGGTGCAGCCGAGGCGTTCGGCGCGGCCGCCACGAGCAGGGCGGCAGCCGCGGCGAACACCGCCGCGGTCAGGCGGCGGCGCGCCCTCCCGGCGGGTCCCCAGTGGTGAGTGGTCATGACAGGTCCTTTCGGATGCCCTCGCGACGTGCCACCCGATCAGGTGGCACGAGGACCTGATTCTGTTACTCAATGCGAGACACTGTCACTGCTCCAAGTGAACTAATTTCCACTTGACCGGACAACGAGAAAGACATTATCAGTAGGCCGTTGCGGTCAAGTTGGCCGAAAACCCCACCAACCGGCCGCGTCCGGCTTACTCTCCTCCGCCATGTCGACACAGCGAAGAACCCGGACGATCCTGCAGTTCCTGGCCGTACTCCTCGCCCTGGCCGCGACCGGCACCGGCACCGCGACCGCGGCCGAACAGCCGCTTCTGCACGTCAACCACTCCTACGGCGTCCTGGACCGCGAAACGGCCGACGCCATCGAGCATTCGGCGTACCTCAAGGATTTCGCGAACTTCCAGGTCCGCACCACGACCGGCGCGGGCGGCGAAAAATGGACCGGCCGCTACCTGATGGGCCGCGAAACCTACCTGGAACTGTTCGGTGTCGGCGACGTCCCCGGCAAGGACGGCGACCTCGGTTCGGCGGGCCTGGGAGTCTCGGTCGAACACACCGGGCAGTTGTCCACAGTGGTCCAGCGCCTCCACGACGCAGGCATCACGAACCCGTTGGAATTCCTGCAAACCCGGGACTTCGGCGACGGCAAGCCAGTCCCGTGGTTCAACGGAGTCTTCACCACCGACCAGTACGACACCTTCGGCGCGTGGGGCATGGAATACCGCGCGGAGTACTTCGCCGACCCGCGCAGCAACACCGGCCCAGCGCAGTACCCCGGCGACATCAGCCGCAACCGCTACCTGCCTGACGACTACCGCAACCACCAAATGCGCGACGTCACCGGCATCCGCCTCGGCATCACGGCCCGCGACCTCAACAACACCCTGCCCCTGCTGCGAGCCGGAGGAATGGCGGTACAAGAGCTGCCCACCGGCGCGACCGCGACCGACGGCATGACCACCATCCGCTTCGAAACGGTACCCGCGGACCAGGTCGGCCTGCGCCAAATCGACCTGGCCCTGAACTGCCCCACCGGAACAAGGCACGTCGAGCAACTAGGCCACTCCACGCTCGTAGTCGGCCCCGGCGCACACGCCCGCTGGACCTTCAACATCCGCGGCTGACCCCCGTCGTTCCGTGAAGGGCTCCTTGAGGGAATCAGATTCCCTCAAGGAGCCCGTCACGACCCCCCAGCCACCCGGAGGGCCACCGACACGGCAGT
>NZ_JBHZAG010000066.1:0-59448 GCF_042754125.1 Amycolatopsis sp. NPDC059235 | reverse complement strand
GCCCCCGTCCGCGGGGTCGCCGCCCCCGGCGGGGGGCTGCGTTGGCGGGGGCTGCGTTGGCGGGGGCTGCAAGGTCTCGGTTTGAGGTCCGCGGTGGATCCGCGAGGACTGCGGGGTTGGGACTGCGGGGCTAGTGCTCTGACCGGGAAGGTTCACCGGGTTGCGGCAGACGGTGCGGCGTTCGCGGAAATCCGTTTCGAGCGCTGCCGCGGTGCCTCTACCGTGGCTTGGTGATGGCTGAGGTGATCCTTCTCAACGGTGGTTCCAGTTCGGGGAAGTCCGGGATCGTTCGGTGTCTGCAGGCAATCCTGCCGGATCCGTGGCTGGCCCTGGGGACCGACACACTGGTCGAGGCGATGCCCGCGTCGAATGCCGGGATCGAGTTCGCTCCGGACGGACAGGTGATCGTCGGGCCGGAGTTCCGAAGGCTGGAAGCGGCATGGATCGAGGGGATCGCCGCGATGGCCCGTGCGGGTGCCAGGGTCATCGTTGACGAGGTCTTCCTCGGCGGAGCTGACTCGCAGAAGCGATGGCAGAAGGCTTTGGGCGAACTGCGGGTGCTGTGGGTCGGCATCCGATGCGACAGTGCGGTTGCCGCGGGCCGCGAGGTCGCACGAGGGGATCGGGTCATCGGCATGGCGGCGTCCCAGGCGGAGATGGTCCACCGCGGCATGGTCTATGACCTGGAGGTGGACACCACGCGCACCGAGTCGCTGGAGTGCGCACGGACCATCGCCGCACAGGTCGGCTGATCGGCGAGAAACGCTCGGCTGGGAAACCTCAGCCGAGCATTCTCGCCGAATCCGGCTGCGACGATCCCGCGAATTCGCCAACGGCTGGGCGACAGAGAAAATCGCCGGGCGCGCGGAATCAACTTGCTGCGCCGTCAGAACGCGGTCTTGAGGCACGAGCGTCATGGGCACCGCAGAGCACGGCAGCATCAGGCGAACAGCCCACCTAGCAAGAAAAACCGCCGAACAGACCACTGCTAAAGCAGCAGCACCTCAACCTCATCCCCCTCCGAAGCCGCCGAAACCTCCTCTGGCAACACGATCAGGCAATTAGCCTGCGTAAACGCCGCCAGCAAATGCGACCCAGGCCCACCCCGCGGCCCGACAACCCCCGTCACCTCACCAAGAACCGGCGTATAAAACCCCCGCCGGAACTGCCGTCGCCCGGCCGGGGACGTCATGTCCTCGGTCAACCGAGCTCGCACCCGCCGTCGGTCCACGTCCGAATGGCCCATTGCCGAAAGCACGGCCGGTCGCAAAAACGCCTCGAACGACACCAGCACACTCACCGGATTCCCCGGCAGTGTCACCACCGGCACGCCATTCCACCGCCCGCACCCCTGCGGCCCGCCGGGCTGCATCGCGATCTTCTGGAATTCCACGCCCTGTCCGGTCAGCGCGTCCTTCACCACTTCGTACGCCCCGGCCGACACGCCACCAGACGTGATCAGCAGATCCACCGACTCCAGCCGCGGCTCGATGATTTTGCGGAATTCCTCCACATCGTCGACCACGCTGCGCACGACCTCGACCTGGCAGCCGAGCCCCCGCAGAGCCGCCGCCAGCATCACGCTGTTCGATTCGTAGATTTGCCCGTGCTGCAACGGGTTCGGGGCTTCCACCAGCTCCGTGCCGGTCGACACCACCAGCACCGACAGCGGCCGGAACACGTCAAGCTCCGCCAAACCGACCGCGGCGGCGAGGCCCAGGTGCGCATGGCTCAGCACGGTGCCCGCGTGCAGCGCGGTGGTCCCTTTCGTGACGTCCTCGCCAATCCGGCGGATGTGGCTGCCGACAGCGGCCGCGCGAGAGATCTGGACTTCCGACGTGCCGCGGTCGGTGTCCTCCACCATCACGATCGCGTCCGCGCCCGGCGGCAGCGGCGCGCCGGTCATGATCCGCTGAGCGGTACCCGATTCGAGCGGGTTGACCTCGACCCGGCCGGCCGGGATGTCGTCGGCCACCGGCAGCGTCACCGGGACCTCGGCGACGTCCGCGGCGCGCACGGCGTACCCGTCCATCGCGGAGTTGTCGAAGGGCGGCAGCGCCACGTCGGCGAGCACGTCGCGGGCCAGGACGAGCCCGGCGGCTTCGGCCACCGGAACAGTGCGGACGGGCGCGCGGCCGAGCAGTTCGGTCACGGTCTCGCGGTAGGCGTCGACAGAGATCACGCGGACCATCCTCCCTCTTGCTGCCCGTCGTGCAACACTCTCCCGGCACAAGCCGGGGAGTACGGGGAGAGTTCTGATGCAGTTTCGGGTCCGCAACCAGACCGGGCGCGCCGCGCTCGCGAACCCCCGCTGACATGCGCGTCCACACCAGGCACACGCCGGGGTTCGGCGTCGCCCGCGTGCTGCTCGCCCCCGGCGAAGCCGTGCAGGCCGCCGCGGAATCGTTGCTGGCCAGCAGCTTCAACGTGGCCGAGACGAACCAGAACCGCGGCCGCAAGGGCGGCCCTTCGGTGTTCACCGCGCCGCAGGAAGGCGGCTGGGTCGATCTGGCCCCGCTCGGTCCCGGCGACGTCTATCCGCTCGAATTGACCGGTTCCACCGGCTGGTCGGTGCACCGCGAGGGCGTGCTCGCCCGGCCGAGCACGGTCCGCGTCGACCAGAACTGGGCCCCGCTGCAGCAGTTGTTCGGCGCCGATTCCGGGTTCCTCGAGCATTACAGCGGCCGCGGCCCGCTCCTGCTCACCGCGCCCGGCCCGGTGGATTCGTTCGACCTCGGCCGCGGCGAGATCGTGACCGTGCGCCCGGACTATCTGCTCGCCTATCCCGACACCTTGCAATGCCGGTTGCGCGCGCTTGACCCGAGCGGTCCGCAGTCGCTGCGAACCGGCGAAGGACTCGTCCTCGATTTCGCCGGACCGGGAACCGTGCTCGTCCAATCGCGCAACCGGCGAGTGTCGCAGGCGTAAGGGGAATCTGCCGATTACCCCATTGCCGGGAGCGCTGATTCCGGTAGCGTGAACTCCACTTCGCACGCTGATGGACAGCGGATTCTTGTCCCGAGGGAGGGCGCCGTGGCAGTCGGCACCGTCAAGTGGTTCAACTCGGAAAAGGGCTACGGGTTCATCGAATCCCCCGAGGGGCCGGACGTCTTCGTCCACTATTCGGCCATCCAGGCCGACGGATTCCGCACTCTCGACGAGGGCGATCGGGTGGAGTTCGAAGTCCAGTCCGGCCGCGACGGCCGAAGCCAGGCCGCGGACGTCCGCAAGGTCTAGCGAGGCAGGTCCGCTGACCGGTTGGGCGAACCGGCAGTGGCAGCGGATACCGGCGCGTTAAGCTGCGCTGCGTGACAGGCGACGTGTCGGGGGACCTCACCGGTCGCCAGCTGGGCCACTACCGCATCGACTCGGTGCTCGGCAAGGGCGGCATGAGCGTGACCTACCAGGCCACGGACACGCGGCTCGGCCGCAAGGTGGCGCTGAAGGTCATCGGTGACCACCTCGGCGCGGACGCCGAGTTCCGCGAACGGTTCGTCGACGAGGCACGCAACACCTCCGCGATCGACCACGCCAACGTCGTCCCGCTGTACGACTTCGGCGAACTCGACGGCATGCTCTACATCGCCATGCGGATGGTCGACGGCGGCGACCTCGCCGGCCTGATGTCCGCGGGCCCGATCAGCCCGTCCCGCGCGCTCAGCCTGCTCGACCAGGTCGCCGACGCTCTCGACACCTTGCACAACCACGGCCTCGTGCACCTCGACGTCAAGCCGGCCAACGTCCTCGTCACGAGCCGCGAGACCTCGCGCGAGCACGTCTACGTCGCCGACTTCGGCCTCACCCGCCGCGGCGCCACCGGCCACCGCACGCGCGGCGGCGACTTCCTCGGCTCGCCCACCTACGCCGCCCCGGAGCACCTGCGCGGCGAACCGCTCGACGGCCGCACCGACCAGTACGCCCTCACCTGTGTGCTGTTCGCCTGCCTGACCGGCAACCCGCCGTTCCGCGGCGACGTCCCCACCGTCATCAAGGGCCACCTCGGCGGAGAGCCGCCGTCGGTGGCGAGCGTGGTGGCGCTCCCCGCGGCCGTGGACGACGTGATCCGCAAGGGCATGGCGAAAAGCCCGAACGACCGCTACCCCAACTGCGTCGCGATGATCGCCGCGGCCCGGGTCGCGCTCGGCCCGCTCGCGACCTCGGACACCCCGCCGGGCCCGGCCCGGCCGAACGGACTTCCGGAGGCGGGCATGCAGCAAGGACCTGGCGGCGCGGGCGGACCCGGTGTTCCCGGCGGAGCTGGTGGTGCTGGCGGGCCTGGCGCCGGTGGACCGGCCGGTCCTGGCGGGCCAGGCGCTCAGCCGGGGGGCCCCGGGGCTGCGGGACAAGGTCCTGGCGCTCCCGGCGTCGGCGTACCGGGTGCGCCCGGCGGCCAGGCCGTTCCCGGCGCGTGGGCACAGCCCGGCCAGCCCGGATACGCCACCCAGGGCGGCTACGGCGGCCCCGCCGGTTACGGCAACCAGCCCCCGCCCGGTTATCCAGCACAGCCCGGCCAGCCCCAGCCGGGCCAGCAGGGCTACCCCGGCCAAGCCCCGGCAGGCCCCCCGCCCGGCTACGGCTACCCGGGTCAGCCGGGCCAACCAGGTCAGCAACCTCAGCAAGGCCCCCCGCCCGGCTACGGCGGCTACCCGAACCAGCCCGGCTACCCCGGTCAGCCGAACCAGCAGGGCCACCCGCCGCAGGCCTTCGGCGACCCGATGCGGCTGCGCCCGCCGTCCCCGGCAGGCGGCGCGGGCGCGTTCGAGAAGCAGTCCAAGAGCGGCGGCCTGAAGTGGCTGTGGATCGCGCTGGGGTTGCTCGTCGTGGCCGGACTGGTCGTCGGCGCGATCTTCCTCTTCAGCGGGGACGACAACGGCACCGGCGGAACGGCCCCGACGTCGTCCGCGCCCAACATCCCGGTCGGCCCCGGCGGCTCGAAGTCCGCCGGTCCGTCGTCGCTGCGCCCGCCGCCGTCGTCGATCCACATCCAGCCGAGCCACTGACCCGGCCGACCTGCTCTCCGAAGAGCACCGACGCTGACCTGCGCTCCTTGCACTCGACCCCGGAGAGTGCTAAACACGGCATTGGCACTCGACGCCGTCGAGTGCTAGGCGAGCGGTCACCGACCGCCTGCCTGAAGGTCGGGACGGTGAGGCTGACCCACCGGTCAGTCGTCCGTCGCGGGCACCGCGCCTGGCCGAGGACGTGTCCTGCTGCCGCCGCTGGAGACAGCGCGGCGGTGGCGCCCAATACCGGAGGACCACACCGCAATGGCCAAACTGATCGCGTTCGACGAGGACGCCCGCCGCGGTCTTGAGCGCGGCTTGAACACCCTCGCCGAAGCCGTCAAGGTGACCCTCGGCCCGCGGGGCCGGAACGTCGTGCTCGAAAAGAAGTGGGGCGCGCCGACGATCACCAACGACGGTGTCTCCATCGCCAAGGAGATCGAGCTCGAGGACCCGTGGGAGAAGATCGGGGCCGAGCTCGTCAAGGAAGTTGCCAAGAAGACCGACGACGTCGCGGGCGACGGCACCACCACCGCCACCGTGCTCGCCCAGGCGCTCGTGCGCGAGGGCCTGCGCAACGTCGCGGCCGGAGCCGACCCGATCTCGCTGAAGCGCGGCATCGAGGCGGCCGTCGAGGCCATCACCGAGCAGCTGCACAAGGCCGCCGTCCAGATCGAGACCAAGGAGCAGATCGCTGCTACCGCCTCGATCTCGGCCGCTGACCGCACCATCGGCGAGCTGATCGCCGAGGCGCTGGACAAGGTCGGCAAGGAAGGCGTCGTCACCGTCGAGGAGAGCAACACCTTCGGGCTCGAGCTGGAGCTCACCGAGGGCATGCGCTTCGACAAGGGCTACGTGTCCGGTTACTTCGTGACCGACCCGGAGCGCCAGGAAGCCGAGCTGGAGGACCCGTACGTCCTGCTCTTCGGTTCCAAGATCTCCAACGTCAAGGACGTCCTGCCGCTGCTGGAGAAGGTCATCCAGTCCGGCAAGCCGCTCCTGATCATCGCCGAGGACGTCGAGGGCGAAGCCCTGGCGACCCTGGTCGTCAACAAGATCCGCGGCACCTTCAAGTCCGTCGCCGTCAAGGCCCCGGGCTTCGGCGACCGCCGCAAGGCGATCCTGCAGGACATCGCGATCCTGACCGGCGGCCAGGTCATCTCGGAAGAGGTCGGCCTCAGCCTGGACAAGGCGGACCTGTCGTGGCTGGGTCGCGCCCGCAAGGCCGTGATCACCCGTGACGAGACCACCATCGTCGAGGGTGCGGGCGACGCCGACCAGATCCAGGGTCGCGTCAACCAGATCCGCGCGGAGATCGAGAACTCCGACTCGGACTACGACCGCGAGAAGCTGCAGGAGCGGCTCGCGAAGCTGGCCGGCGGCGTGGCCGTCATCAAGGCCGGCGCCGCGACCGAGGTCGAGCTGAAGGAGCGCAAGCACCGCATCGAGGACGCGGTGCGCAACGCCAAGGCCGCCGTGGAAGAGGGCATCGTCGCCGGCGGTGGCGTGGCCCTGATCCAGGCTGCCGAGGCCGCGTTCGCGGGCCTGAAGCTGACCGGTGACGAGGCCACTGGCGCGAACATCGTCAAGGTCGCCGTCGAGGCTCCGCTCAAGCAGATCGCGATCAACGCCGGCCTTGAGGGCGGCGTCGTGGCGGAGAAGGTCAAGTCGCTGCCGCAGGGCCACGGCCTGAACGCCGCCACCGGCGAGTACGAGGACCTGCTCGCGGCCGGCGTGCCGGACCCGACGAAGGTCACCCGCTCCGCGCTGCAGAACGCCGCTTCCATCGCGGCGCTGTTCCTGACCACCGAGGCTGTCGTCGCGGACAAGCCGGAGAAGGCTGCTGCCGCTCCGGCCGACCCGACCGGCGGCATGGGTGGCATGGACTTCTGAGTTCGGCTGCTTTCCGGCGAAGCCCGGTTCACCTTCGCGGTGGGCCGGGCTTCGCCCGTTTCTGCACTAGCTCCCGGGGCACGGCGCCGGGCGATCAGTCTTCGGGCGTCAGCACGGCCGCGGCGGCGTAGACCGGGAGGATCACCCCGGCCGACAGCACGGCCCCGGCGACCGCGGCGATGCGCACCATCGAAGGGTCGACGTTGAGGTAGTTGGCCCATCCGCCGCACACGCCGGTGAGCATGCGGTCGGAGCGGCTGCGGAAGATCTTCTTGGCCGGTGCGGCCTGCACGTTGTCCGTCATGCCAGCAATACTCCGCGACCGGGGCGCGCCGCACATCCGGGATCGCCCCGGAGATAGCCCCGGGGCCGCGACCCTGAAGTCTCCCTTACCCGCTGATCCGGCGGACCCGCTCGAACCGGTCCAGCCACGCCGCGGCCACCTCGGGCGACGCGGCGAATTCGGGGTACCGGTCGGGTTCCGGGGCCTGCCGCGGCACCGGCAGATAACCGTCCACAGGGGACAGAGTTTCAGTGCAGACATCCCCGCGCAGCAACGACATCGTGCCGAGTCCGCAGGCGAAGTCCAGCTCCGGCAACGCCCCGGCGAGGGCGAGCCCGGCGGCCAGCCCGACGCTGGTTTCCACCGCCGACGACACCACGCAGGGCAGCCCGCACGCCTCCGCGACCTCCAACGCGCGGCGCACTCCGCCGAGCGGGGCGACCTTGAGCACGGCGATGTCGGCCGCTCCGGCGACAGCGACCTTCAGCGGATCTTCCGCGCGGCGGATCGATTCGTCGGCCGCGATCCGCACTGACACGCGACGCCGGACGGCGGCCAGGTCGTCGATCGTGGGGCAGGGCTGCTCGGCGTACTCCAGTCCACCGGCCGCGCGGTCCAGCTCGCCCAGCGCGTGCACGGCGGTGTCGACATCCCACGCGGTGTTGGCGTCGACCCGGATCGCGCCGGACGGACCCAGGGCGTCGCGCACCGCTTCGATGCGCGCGCAGTCTTCGGCGAGCGTCGCGCGTTTGTCGGCGACCTTGACCTTCGCCGTGCGACAGCCGGAGGTACGGACCAGTTCGTGTGCGCGTTCGGGCGACACAATCGGGACTGTCGTGTTCACCTTAATACGGTCGCGGACCGGCGCGGGCCAGCCTTCTTCGCTCGCTTCGAGAGCAGCGGCGAGCCACGGCGTGCTCTCGATGTCCGAATAGTCGGCGAACGGGCAGAACTCGCCCCAGCCGGCGGGGCCGCGGAGCAACAGTCCTTCACGGACGGTGATGTCCCGGAACCGGGTGTGCAGCGGGAGCGCGTAAACCTGCATGACTGCCGATCATGCCATCGCGGCGGGGACGGGAACCGAGGTGCCGCGGGGGCCGTCTCAACGCCACAATGGAACGTGTGGACGGCCTCGACTTCCGGGTGCTCGGCCCGGCCGAGGTGCTGGCCGGGGACCAGGTGGTGCCGCTGGGCGGCAGCCGCCCGCTGATCGTGCTCGCCGGACTGCTGCTGCGGGCGAATCGGCTGGTGTCGGTCGACGTGCTCAGCCATTGGCTGTGGGGCGACGACCAGCGCCGGTCGAAGGGCGCGCTGCAGACGTATGTCCTGCGGCTGCGCCGGGCGCTCGGCGACGGCGCGGCGATCCGCACCGAACGCGGCGGCTACCTGTTGGAAGTCGACGAGAACGCGGTGGATCTAGGCCGATTCCGGCAGTTCGCGGCACGCGGCCGCAGCGCGGCGGAGCGAGGCGAACATCGGCGGGCGGCCGGGTATTTCGAGGACGCGCTGGGGCAGTGGCGGGGTTCGGCGCTGCAGAACGTGGAGTCGGACGCGCTGCACCGGGACGAGGTCGGGCAGCTCGCCGAGGAACGCACGCGGGTGCGCGAGCAGTGGGCCGAGACTCTGGTGACCGTCGGCGAGTACGACACTGTCGTGCCTGAGCTGGAGCGTCTGACGCGCGAACATCCGCTACGCGAGCGGCCGCACGAGCAACTGATGTACGCGCTGCTCCGCTCCGGTCGGCAAGCTGAAGCTTTGGACGTCTACCGGCGGATCAGCGGGTTGCTCGCCGAGGAACTGGGCTTAGACCCCGGTGCCGGTCTGCAGCGCGCACACCGGCTAGTACTGGGCGGCGACGAGGGCACCCGGTTCCGAACCCCTCTGGAACCTCATGTGCCGCACCAGCTTCCGGCCGACCTCGGCGCTTTCGCGGGCCGGGCGGCGGACTTGAAGGCCCTGCGCGCGTTGCTTCCGGAAGCCCTGGACGACGGCACCTCCACACCGATCGCCTCGGTGGAAGGCATGGGCGGACAAGGGAAAACGACCCTGTCTGTCCACTTCGCACACCAGATCGCCGACCGTTTCACGGGTGGCCAGGTATTTCTGGACCTGCGCGGCTACGGCCCGGGCGCGCCAGTGTCGCCGATCGCCGCGCTGGAAACGATGCTCGCCGCGCTGGGCGTCCCCGCCGACCGCATTCCGTCCGGTTTGGACGAACGCGCGGCGACTTGGCGTACTTACACCACCGGCCGGCGCTTGCTAATGGTGCTGGACAACGCGAACAGCACCGAGCAGGTGCGTTCGCTGCTGCCCGGACCCGGATGTCTGGTGGTGGTGACGAGCCGCTGGCAACTGCGCGGACTGGTGGCGACTCACGGCGCCCGCCGAATCGCTTTGTCCGAATTGGACAGTGAAGAGGCGGTGGAACTTCTCGCGTCGGCCATCGGCGTCGAACGAGTGCACGAGGACCCCGTCGCGGCCGAGCGCTTTGTCCAGTATTGCGGCGGACTTCCGCTGGCGATCCGAATCCTCGCCGTGCGCGCGGCCCAGTTCCCCAGGCTGCCGCTGGACGAATTCGTAGCAGCCTTGCCCTCGGACGCGGGCCGGTTGAGCACCTTTGACCTTGGCGACGGCGACGAGACCAACATCCGCACAGTTTTCTCCTACTCCTATCGGGTTCTGTGCCCGGCCGCGGCCCGGCTTCTGCGATTGCTGGCCCTGTCCGCCGGTCCGGATTTGTCGCTGGGCATGACAGTCGCGCTCAGCGGACGGTCCGAAAAGGAGACTCGCGGCGCTCTCGACACGCTCGTTTCGACTCACCTGCTCATCCAGCCGAAGCCCGGCCGGTACCAGTTCCACGACCTGATCCGCGCCTATGCGAACGAATTGTCGGAGCAGGAGGACGACGCCGCGGAGCGTGCGGCAGCCAGCTCGCGGCTGCTCGACTGGTTCATCGCGTCGGCACGGAACGCGGGTTTGGCGATGCGCCCGAACCAGCTGATGGACGAAATCGGCTCGATCCCGTCGGCTGGTGCACTGGAATTCTCGGACTTCCACCGAGCTTTGGCCTGGTTCAGCGAAGAGCACGGGAACCTGATTTCGGTAATCCAATGGTCGTTCCGGATCGGCCAACACGCGCAATGCTGGCGGCTGGTCTGGTCGCTGTTCACCTACTTCGCCGGACGCGCCCGAGTCGATGAATGGCGGTACGTCTTCGAGATCGGCCTGCGAGCAGCGCGAAAATCCGGCGAACGGCATGGTGAAGCGGCGATCCTCAATGGACTCGGAGTGATCGAGGGAGTCGCCCGGAATTACGTGCTGGCGCGCGAATACCTGGAGCAGGCGCTAACCGTGCAGCTGGAACTGGGCTCGCTGCCCGGGGAGGCGCGGGCGCGCTACAACCTGGCGATGACCGCGCAAGGCATCGAAGATTTCCCCGAGGCGTATCGACATGGCCTGCGTTCACTGGAAATCACGCGGGAGCTGGGTCTCATCTCGGTGGAGGCGAACGTTTTGCGCGCTTTGGGCGACCTGTGCGCGATGATGGGCGACTACCCGCAGGCACTGTCGCTCGCAGACGAGGCGCTGGCCTTGGTCCCGCCGGACGATTTGCCACAGGGCCGCTTCTCACTGGCCGCCCGCGCCCGCGCGCTGCTGGGCTTGGGCCGGCACGTGGAGGGAATCGAGTGCCTGTCGGAAGCGGTCGACATGTTCTTCGCGATGGACGAGGAGTATGAGGCCGCGGATGTCCTGTCAGAACTGGGAACGGCGCATTTGCGCTACGGCCGAACCGCCGCCGCACGAGACTGCTGGCTACGCGCGGTCCGGTTGTTGACTCGGTTGGACCACCCGGATGCCGATCGGGTGAGGGCGCAGCTGGCTGGGTTGGTGCGGGGTTAGCTTCGGCCGATCGGCGTTCACCTGCCGGTCATTGTGCGGACAGCCGGGCGCGGTGGTCCGCGTGCCGACCCCCAGTGGCAGCACGTAGACCACCGGCGGCCCGTACCGCCACCCAACCGAAGTGCGCTCACTGTCCGCTCACTGTGCCGGGTCGGTTTCGGTGGGGAGGTTGAGCAGGCGGGTGAGTGTGACGGCGTTGTGCGGGGCGGCGACTTTGCTGTCGTTGTCGAAGTAGACGTGCACGTCTCGGCGGCCGCCGTCGTGCCATTCGGTGATCTTCGCGGCCCAGGCGCGCAGGGCTGCGTCGGAGTAATTGCTGGTGTAGAGGTCTTCCGAGCCGTGCAGCCGGACGTAACTGAAGTCGGTGGTCTGGTCCTCCCGGTACGGCCACGGCGCGGCGGCGTCGGCGGTGACCAGGGCGACTCGATGTTTTTTGAGCAGGTCTGTCGCCTCGGTCGTGGTGAAGCTGGGGTGGCGCATTTCGAGCGCGTGCCGCACTGGTCGATCGGGGCCGGATTCCAGGAAGGATTCGGACTTGAGTTTGTCGTCGTGCTTCGCTCCGAGCGTGGCTGCTTCGCTGGTGGTGTGCGGGAGCTGGCCGAGAAACGTGGAGACTCGATCGGGGTCGAAGGCCAGTCTCGGCGGGAGTTGCCAGAGGAACGGGCCTAGTTTGTCGGCGAGCGCGAGGACGCCGGAGGCGTAGAAGTTGGCGAGCGCGGTTTCGACGTCGCGCAGCTGCTTGAGATGGGTGATGAACCGGCCGCCCTTGACCGCGAACAGGAAGCCGGCCGGGGTTTCGGCGTGCCAGCCGCGGTATCGCTCCGGGCGTTGCAGCGAGTAGAAGGACCCGTTGATCTCGACGGCGTTCGTCCGGCGGGCGAGGTACTCGAGTTCGCGCCGTTGCGGCAGGCCGGAGGGGTAAAACGAGCCGCGCCACGGCGGGTATCGCCAGCCGGACGTGCCCACTCGGATCTGGCCGATCTCGCTCACCGCCTTTCGCCGCCGAGGGTTCCCGTGCGGACGGTTGCGGTAAACCCGTCCGCGCGGCTGTTTTCCGGACAGGTGGGCTAACGATTGGGACATGCGTCCTGATCGAAGGGACGTGGGTCTCATGGGGTTGACTCCGTTGCCTGGCCGTCGGGTCGGGACGCGGAGGGGACGGCGAGAAGGCGAATGGGCGGACGGCGGCGATTGCCGCGGCAGGGAAGGAAGATCGCGGGAGTCTGGGCCGATGGGGCGAAGTTTCGACGGGGCGCGGAAATGCGACGCGAACGGGAGCTGCGAGCGCGGCGCGAGGACACGGACGGCGGTACGGGGCAGGGGAACGGCAGGAGGGTGGCGGGCACCGCTTCTCCCCGTTCGGCGGGGCGACTCTTGCCTGAGTCGTGGCTCGTCGAACCTGCCGGACCTGGCTGAGGCAAGTGCACGCTCGTCCCAGCCGCCCAGCCGCCCAGCCGCCCAGCCGCCCAGCCGCCCAGCCGCCCAGCCGCCCAGCCGCCCAGCCGCCCAGCCGCCCGGTTGCCGAGTCGCCGGAGGGACCGGAGGGGAGTTCGCGTTCGTCGCAGTTGGCCTGGCCAGCCCCGTCATGGGTCCGGCGATGCCCGCCTGACCCGGCAGGCCGCGCCGCCCAGCGGGAGGCAGGTTCACGTCCGTCCCGGCTGGCCCGGCTAGCCCTGACCCGGTCCGGCGGAATCTGCCCGGCGCGGCAGGCTGCTCCGCTGAACCAGGCAGGGCTGTCGGGTCCGTCAGATCCGCGAGGCCCGCCAGATACGCGGGGTCCGCTGAATCCGCCAAACCCGCTAGATCCACGAGGCCCGTCGAATTCGCCACGCCCGTCACGGGATCGGCGGAACCCGAGCAAGCCCCGGCCCAGCCGCCCCGCTCCGTGCTTCATTACTTCCTCAGGCCCACGAGAACCTCCATCGGCGGCTCTGTACCAGGGAACTCGCGTACTCCCGCAGGTTTCCCGGCTGGGCCAGGTACGTCGGGAGGCTGAAGGCACGGTGTTCGGCGGCCACTGTCAAGGCCCTGGCGTGGGTGCGGGGCGGGGCGGAGACCGACAGTTCCAGCGTGTCGAAGCCGAGCGTCACCAGGGTGGCGCCGAAGCGGTCTTCCCAGCTGCGCAAGATCGCTGACAGTTCCGCGACCTGGTCCGTCGACTTGATCATGCCTGTCCAGCCGATGAGAGCGGGGACATCCGCTGGCCGGTCGGCTTGCACCAGGCCCAGCCGGTGGGGCGTGCGGGCGGCCAGGATCGAGCCGGTGTTGCCTGCTTCGGCCAGTGGGTCCGAGCGGCGGTGCGAGCGTTTCGCCAGCCCGGGGAAGCGGGTGCCGAACGGGCGCAGGCAGGCTCCATCACAGCAGGAACCGTCCCACCAGCGGGCCAGGACTTCGGCTGGGTCGGCGTTGCCGACGCGGTGGCCGGCGGGCGCGAGGCGGCCTCGGTCGTCCAGCCAGTCTTCGCCGCGGGCGGTGAAGCGCTGGTCGGGCGGGATCAGCACCGGCCACAGCCCGGAGCGCTCGAACTCGGCGACGCAGCTCAAGTACCGCTGCGGCCGCGTGAGCGGCTCCTCCGACACCCAGATACGCCCGTGCCAGCGCCCTGGCGGCAAGGTCTGGACCGGCGGTGCCCCGACGCCGGGGCGGAACGGTGCGATCGTCATGAGCTTCCCCTCGAACTGGTGTTCGGTGCCTGCATATCGAACAGTAGTTCGAACCACCGACAATTTCCAGCGCGCCGCTCGCTCATCCGTTCGAGTGAATCTGGAGGAACCCCAGGTCGAGGGCCAGAAAAGTCAGCGCCGGGAGACTCGGCGCACCCGGACCGCCACGAAGAGGCCGATCGCGATCGCCACCGCGGCCAGCACGACGTACTGGAACACCGACGCGTACCGGTCCACCAGCGACCAGCTCTCGCCGAGCAGGTAGCCGGCCACGACGAACGCCGTGTTCCACAGCAGGCTGCCCGCCGTCGTCAGCAGGAGGAACCGGCCGAACGGCATTCGTTCGACGCCCGCCGGCAGCGAGATCAGGCTGCGGAAGATCGGCACCATCCGGCCGAGGAACACGGCCTTGCCGCCGTGTCGGGTGAACCACGCTTCGGTCCGGTCGAAATCCGTGGCGTTCATCAGGGGCAGGCGGCTGAGCAGGGCCCGGCATCGGTCGCGGCCGAGCAGGGCACCTAGCCAGTAGACGATCACGGCGCCGGCCAGCGAGCCCAGGGTTGTCCAGAAGAGGGCTCCGGCGAGGCTGAACGTGCCGCGGCTCGCGGAGAAACCGGCCAGCGGGAGGACGAGTTCGCTGGGGATCGGCGGGAACAGGTTGTCCAGGCCGACGACGATCGCGGCGCCGATGCCGCCCAGGGAGTCCATCAGGCCGACGGCCCAGCCCGCGAGTCCGGTCAGGGGTTCGGCGGGGGCGGCGAGCAAGAGGTTCACGGGAGTCCTTTCACTTCGGATGCGACGCTTTCGAAGGTAGAAAGGCAAGGCGCGCAACACATTGCTGTCAGCCACCCGGAGAAATGCGGGAAACCGCAGCAGGGCTGGTGGGGTGGCGGCGGAGGAATCGACGCATTGCGCTCGCTCGCGCGGAGAACGCGGGAAACGGCGGCAGGGTGGGTGGAGTTCGCTGGTCTGGGAAACCTGCTCAGCGAGGTCGGTGGGGTGCTCGCTGATCTGGAGAAGCGCGGGAAGTCGCAGCCGGGTGGGTTGAGCTGGTCCGAAGAACCGAGGAAACCGCCGCGGGCGGACGTAGCCGGATCACCGGTGTCGCGTCGTGCAGGCTCGCGCGGGCGTAGGCCAAGGCATCGACGCCCACCTCGAGAAATGCGGAAAACCGCAGTACTCCGCCCCCGCCCGGCTGGCTAGCCTGATCACCGTGAACAGACCGCGAGTGCTGCGCCGGACGGCGGGCGTCGGCCTAGGTGCCCTGACGGCGCTCATCGAGGTGCCGTACGTGGTCCTCGCCGCGCCGCTCCTCGTCATCCCTAAAGCGCGGCCGAAGGTGCTCCGCGGCGCACGCAGGCTCGCCGAAATAGAACGCACTCGCCTGGAGCGGTTCTTCGACGCCAGCAACGGCGACGACTACGACGGTCGCCGAGCCCTGCAGTACCTCGTTCCGCGCAGTCTCACCGGGCTTCTCGCGCTGGGCGTATGGGTGTGCATCGGCGCAGGCGCAGTGGCTGGCGCGCTCTACTTCGCCCAACTGGTCACCGGGCGAGCGCCTGGCGGAACTCCGGACGGGACGTTTCTGGACTGGCTCCCGGTACTGGCCCTCGGCGCGATCGCGGTATTCCTTTGTGGACAAGGCCTGATCGGAGCAGCCGCGCTCGACCGGAGGCTGGCGAGGCGGTTCTTCGGGCCGAGCAGTCAAGAACTGTTGCGGCGCAGGGTGTCCGAACTGGCGACGACCCGGAGCGAAGTGGTCGAGGCGGTCAACGGCGAGCGGCGTCGCATCGAGCGGGATTTGCATGACGGGGTGCAGCAACGGCTGGTCGCGCTCGGGGTGCTGCTCGGCCGCGCGCGTCGGGCTGGCGACGCGGACAGGGCGGCTGAGCTGGTCCGGCAGGCGCACGAAGAATCGCAGGAAGCGTTGCGCGAGTTGCGAGAGGTGAGCTGGCGCGTGTACCCGATCGCGCTCGACGAAAGCGGTCTGGAGGCGGCGCTGGAGTCCTTGGCTGAGCGCGCCACGATCCCGGTCGACCTTCGTTACGCGCTCGACGAGCCGTCGCCGGAGGTGTCCACAGTGGTCTACTTCGTGGCATCGGAGTCGGTCACCAATGCGGCCAAGCATGCCGGTGCCAACAAGGTCACTATCGACGTCCGCGGTGAAGAAACCGGAATCCTCGCAGAGATCACTGACGACGGTCGCGGCGGTGCGAGAATAGGCGAGAGCGGCGGATTATCCGGGCTGGCAAGGCGAGTAGCGGCGATGGACGGCGAGTTCTCCGTACAGAGTCCCGAAAACGGGCCGACCGTAGTGCGGGTGACGCTGCCGTGCGAGTGATCCTGGCCGAGGACGCGACGTTGCTGAGGGAAGGCCTCGTAAGGCTGCTGGCGGAGGAAGGTCACCAGGTGCTCGCCGCGGTCGGTGACGGCGAGAAGCTCCTCGAAGCGACCGCCGAACACCAGCCTGACGTGGTCGTCACGGACGTCCGCATGCCGCCGACCCACACCGACGAAGGGCTGCGCGCCGCTCTCGAAATCCGCGAACGCTGGCCGGACACCGGTGTGCTCGTGCTGTCCCAATACGTCGAGAAACGCTACGCGGCCAAGCTCATCGGAGGAGGCGACGGCGGCCGAGTCGGCTACCTCCTCAAAGACCGCGTCGCGCAGGTCGGCGACTTCCTCGACGCACTGGACCGGGTCGGTGCCGGCGGCGCGGCGTTCGACCCGGAGGTGGTGCGCAGGCTGGTCGCCCGCACCTCGCACGAGGACGCGCTCGCCCGGCTGACCCCGCGCGAGCGCGACGTGCTGGAGAAAATGGCGCAGGGCCACACGAACGCGAGCATCGCCACGCTGCTGTACGTCTCGCAGAGCGCCGTGGAGAAGCACGTGAACGCGATCTTCGACAAGCTCGACCTGCCGCAAGCGAAGGGGTACAGCCGACGCGTGCTGGCCGTTCTCCGTTATCTCGGCTCGTAAATCACAGCGGTCGGCGCAAATCCTCCGCGTCGACGATGTGGTACGCATATCCCTGCTCGGCGAGGAATCGCTGCCGGTGGGCCGCGTACTCAGTGTCCACTGTGTCCCGCGAGACGATCGAATAGAAGTGCGCCTGCCGTCCGTCGCCCTTCGGACGCAGCAGCCGGCCGAGGCGTTGCGCTTCTTCCTGCCGCGAGCCGAACGTGCCCGACACCTGGATCGCCACCGACGCTTCCGGCAGGTCGATCGAGAAGTTCGCCACCTTCGACACCACCAGGGTGCGCAGTTCGCCGCGGCGGAACTTGTCGAACAGTTCCTCGCGCTCCTTGTTCCGCGTCGCGCCCTGGATCACCGGGGCTTCCAGCTCCGCGCCCAGCATTTCCAACTGGTCGAGGTACGCGCCGATCACCAGGGTCGGCTCGCCCGCATGTTTGTCCACAATGGACCGGATCACCGGGATCTTCGTCATCGCCGTGGCCGCGAGCTTGTACCGCTCGTCGGCGTCCGCGGTGGCGTACTGCAGCCGTTCGGACTCGGTCAGGGTCACCCGCACCTCGGTGCATTCCGCGGGCGCGATCCAGCCCTGCGCCTCGATGTCGCGCCAGGGCACGTCATACCGCTTCGGGCCGATCAGCGAGAACACGTCGCCCTCGCGGCCGTCCTCGCGCACCAGCGTGGCGGTCAGCCCGAGGCGGCGCCGCGACTGCAGGTCCGCGGTCATCCGGAACACCGGCGCGGGCAGCAGGTGCACCTCGTCGTAGACGACCAGGCCCCAGTCGCGCGAATCGAACAGGTCGAGGTGGCGGTACTCGCCCTTGGTCTTGCGCGTGACCACCTGGTACGTCGCGATGGTGACCGGCCGGATCTCCTTCTTCTCCCCGGAGTACTCGCCGATCTCGTCCTCGGTGAGCGACGTGCGCGCGACCAGTTCGCGCTTCCACTGCCGCCCGGCGACGGTGTTGGTGACCAGGATCAGCGTGGTCGCCTTGGCGTGCGCCATCGCGGCCGCGCCGACCAGTGTCTTGCCCGCGCCGCACGGCAGCACGACCACGCCGGAACCGCCCGCCCAGAACGCTTCCGCCGCCTGTCGCTGGTAGTCGCGCAGGTGCCAGTCTTCCTCGGCGAGGTCGATCGGGTGCGCTTCGCCGTCCACGTACCCGGCGAGGTCCTCGGCGGGCCAGCCGACCTTCAGCAGCGCCTGCTTGAGCCGGCCGCGTTCGGACGGGTGCACGATCACCGTGTCGTCGTCGATCCGCGAGCCCAGCATCGGGCTGATCTTCTTGTTGCGCGAGACCTCTTCCAGCACCGCGCGGTCGGTCGTGGTCATCACGAGGCCGTGCGCGGGGTGGTTGGCGATCTGCAGCCGCCCGAACCGGCCCATCACGTCCACGACGTCGATCAAGAGCGGCTGCGGCACCGGGAAGCGCGAATAGGTGGTGAGCGCGTCCACCACCTGTTCCGCGTCGTGCCCGGCGGCGCGCGCGTTCCACAACGCGAGCGGCGTGATCCGGTAGGTGTGCACGTGCTCGGGCGCTCGTTCCAGTTCGGCGAACGGCGCGATGGCGATCCGCGCGTCGCCGGCACGCGGATTGTCGACCTCGAGCAGCACGGTTTTGTCGGACTGGACGATCAGGGGGCCATCAGTCACCTCTCCTTTATACGTTCCCTCCCGGACCGCGGCCCGGGGATGCCAAGATGACGGGACGAAGCCGCGGGAGGGGACCCAGTGACCACACCACCGTTCGGCGTGCCGCCGGCCGCGAACCCGTACCAGGCGCCCCCGCGGCTGCCGGTCCAGGGCGGCCCGAAACGGGTGTCGGGCAAGCAGAAGGCGCTCTTCGCCGGGCTCGTCGTCGTGGCGCTCGGGCTCGGGACGCTCGGCGCGTTCGGGTTCGCCGCGATCGCGCGTTCGGCAGGACCGCCGGTCGCGGGCAGTTGCCTCTACCTCTCGTCGTTTGGCTCGGAGACGCAGACCTACACCGGCGCGGACTGTTCGTCGCAGGCCGCCACCTACCGCGTCGACACCGTCGTCAAGGGCCGGGCTTCCTGCCGCGGCGAGGACTACGTGCGGTTCGAGCTGTACTCGTCGTCGTCCCGCACCAGCGGCAGGCCGACCCAGACGCTGTGCCTCGCGCTGAACGTCGCGTCCGGCGAATGCGTGCGCGACGTTTCGGACGAATCGAAGGTCGGCAAGGTCGCCTGCGACGACCCCAAGGCGGAAGCGCGCGCGGTCGTGCACGACGGCGCGAAGTCGGCGTCGAGCTGCGGTGACAAGGACTTGTCGCTGGTCTACTCGGGGCCGCCGGTGCGCACGATCTGCCTGCAGCCGACCGGGGCGAGCATCTGACGCTTACAAGGCGTTCGGCAGCATCGCCGCCACGTCCAGCCGGTTGGCCAACTGCCCGGAGCTGTGCATGAGGTCGGCCACGCGCTGCAGCCGGGTCGCCGACAGCGTGGTCGGGTAGCTGCCGAGCGAGATCAGCGCGGCGGTGGTCTGGTCGATGTCGGAGAACGACGGCAGCGCGTCGCGGATCTTCGCCGAATCGGACGCGGCGAGCTGGGCCTGGGTGAGGACGTTCCGGAACGCCGTCAGCGTGCGCGGGTTCGCGGCGGCGAACTGGCCGGTCGCCGCGTAGCCCGACGCCGGGAAGTCGAGGGTCGCGCCGGTCGAGCCGTCCGCGAGGACCTGCGCGCCCAGCTCCTTCTCCGCGCGGGTGATGTACGGCTCGACCATCAGCGCCGCGTCCGCGTCCCCGGACTGCAGCGCGGCGGGCATCTGCCCGAACGGCCGGGCCACGAATTGGATCTTCGATTTGTCGACGCCCGCCGTGCCGAGGACTGCCCGCGCGGTGAGCGCGCCGATGTCGTCGGGGGAGTCGACGGCGATCGTCGGCGACTTCTTCGCGGTCGGTTCGGTGTAGTCGGACCCGGGCAACGTGACGAGCGCGATAGTTGTGCGGCCGAAGGTGTACGCCTCGCCTTGCAATTGCAGTGCGGTACCCGATCCCGCGGCGCGGAACAGGGACACGTCGCTGCCGAATGTCACATCGACCTGTCCGGCTTTCAGTTTTTCGACGCCGTCGCTGTCGCCGAGTTCCACCAGTTGGACGTTCAGCCCGGCCTGGCGGAACTTTCCGGCCGCGACGGCGATCCGCAGCGGGGCGGTGTCGATCGGGCTCGCGACGCCGACCCGCAGCGTCGCGCGTTCCGGCGGTTGCGCTTGTCCGGCGTCACTGGATCCGAACATGGAACAACCGCCGAGTGCGAACAACGTCGCCACCAGCGCAAACCTCAGACCGGTCGCTTTCACTCGCCATCCCCTGCCGGGAGAATCTCTGCCTCGTGCTGGATCGTATGGGCCGCTGCCCATACGATCGCCCGCAGGGCCGTGCCCCCGCCAGGGTGGCTTCCCGATCTTTTCGCTGGAAGCTACCGCTTGGTAGTTTTCGGCCGGAGCCCGAGGACGTCCGTGGGCAGAGGTTCCCGCGGCGGAAAAGGAAGCACAGGTGACCCGTCGCGACGACCGTCCCCGTTCGGGTGACGCGACGGATCCGGCTGCCTCGCGCCCGGTCGGCGGCCGGTGGCGGCTGCGGAACTGGCGGCTGCGCACCAAGCTCTTCGTCGTCCTGCTGATCCCCGCGCTCGCCGTGGTCGTGCTGGTCGGCCTGCGGGTCAACAGCGACCTGCGCGACGCCCGCCAGCTCGCCGAGTTCGCCGCCCGCTGCCGCGTCGACACGACGGTCGCCGAGGTCGTGCACCAGCTGCAGCGGGAACGCGACGTCACGGTCCGGTTCGTCGCGGGCGACCGGAAGGGGGCCACCGACGTCCTCGTCGGCCAGCGCACCCGAGTCGACCTGGCGATCGGCGCGTTCGAGCGGTCGCTTGCCGACAGCAAATCGCGGCTCGACGATGCCGCGGCGGGCGACCTGCAGCAGAGCGACGACCGGCTGCGAGTGCTGGGCGGCCTTCGGTACTCGGCCGAACACTCGGCGTATCCGGCCGACGCGGTGCTGCGCTCCTACAGCGAGCTGATCTCCGGCCTCCTCGACATCAGTGACACCGCCGCGGCCGACGTCACCGAACCCGATCTCGCGCGGCTGCGGCTGGCCGGGAACGCGCTCGCGCGGATCAAGGACCAGATGTCGGTCAAGCGCGCGGTCATGTCCGAGGCGATCGCGCAGGGCACGCTCAACCGGGACCGGACGCGCGCGTTGCTCGGCGCGGAAGCCGAACTGGCCGCCGCGCGCAGCGACTACCGCACCTTCGCCACTCCGGACGAGCAGCGGATGTACTCGGACACGGTGATCGGCATCGTCGTCGACATCGGCAACGACATGGTCGAGTCGGCGCTCACGCGGACGGAGAACAACCAGTCGCTGTCCGGCCTGGACGCGAACCAGTGGGACACCGCGTCGACGTACACGGTCAATCTCGCCCACCAGGTCCAGCAGGCGCTGCTTGTCCAGCTCCAGGAGAAAACGGACGCCCGAGCCGCCAGCGCCCGCGCGTCGACGATCTGGGACGGCGGAATCGTCATCGGTGTCCTGTTGGTCGCCGGTGTCCTGTCGGTGGTGATCGCGCGCTCGTTGCTGCGGCCGTTGCGGATCCTGCGCCGCACCGCGCTGGAGGTCGCCGACCACCGGCTGCCCGAGGCCGTGCAGCGGCTACTCACCGAGCCGGATCCGGCGCCCGAAAACCTGCGGCACCGGGCGGCGGTCGCGCCGGTGCCGATCTTCACCCGCGAGGAAGTCGGCCAGGTCGCGCGCGCGTTCGACGCGGTGCACGGCGAGGCGGTCCGGCTGGCCGCCGAGCAGGCGATGCTGCGCGAGAACGTCAACGCGATGTTCGTCAACCTGTCGCAGCGCAGCCAGGACCTGGTGGAGCGGCAGCTGTCCGTGCTCGACCGGATGGAGGCGGGCGAGCAGGACCCGGACACCCTCGGCGGGTTGTTCGAACTGGATCACCTCGCCACCCGGATGCGGCGCAACAGCGAGAACCTGCTGGTGCTGTCCGGCACCGATCTCGTGCGCGAGGACAGCGGACCGGTGGTGGCCGACGAGATCATCGGGGCCGCACTGTCCGAAGTGGAGGATTACCAGCGGATCGAGGTCGGCCCGGCCCCGGCGCTCGCGGTGCGCGGCGAAGCGGTGAACGACCTGGTGCACGTGGTGTCCGAGCTGCTGGAGAACGCCACCCGGTACTCCGGGCCGCAGGCGGCGGTCACCGTCGAGAGCGCGCGGACTCCGGACGGGGCGTGGCGGATCGAGATCACCGACCGCGGCGCGGGCATGCCGCAGGCGGAGATCGACCGGACCAACGCGCGGCTGGCGCATCCGCCGGAGGTCGACGTCGAGGTGTCGCGCCGGATGGGGCTGTTCGTGGTCGCGACGCTGGCCGAGCGGCACGCCATCGCGGTGAACCTGAGCCCGGCCGAGGGACGCGGTCTCACCGCGACGGTCGTCGTCCCGGCGGCGTTGATCACCGAAGCCCCGCCGCTGCCGCAGCCGCCCGCGCCGATCGAACCGGAACCCGCGCCGGAGCCGGAGCTGCTGGCCCCGCTCGCGCCGCTGACGCCGGTCGAAGAGCCGGAGGAGCCCGCCGAACTGGTCGCGCCGACCCTCGACGACGCCGGTCCGCTGCGACGCGCGCCGGTGGTCGAGGAAGCGCCGTCGTGGCCGGTCGAATCGGCGCGGTCGCACCTGGAGATCGACGCGCCGACGGACCGGATGCCGGCTTATCGCGACGTGCTGTCGCGCTGGTTCGACCTCTCGGCCCCGGCCGAGGAGCCGGTGGCGCCGGAGCCGCGCGTCGTCGCGCCGATGCCGGAGGTGCCCGCCTTCGAGCCGGACTACCAGGCAGCCGAGCCGAAGCACGCTTACGAAGCACCGCCGGAGTTTCCGACCGACGACCCGGACGAGGCGGCCCCGGAATGGCCGGCCCCCGCGCACGCGGAACAGCCGGAGTGGCCGTCGCCGGAGCACCTGGAACAAGAGGACGGGGCCGAGGACACCTGGCCGTTCCTGCGGGTCGCCGACGTGGCGGGCGGCCCCGCAGCGGCGCAGGAGCGGCGGCCGATACTCTCGCTTTCCCCCGACGCGGTGCGCGCCCGGATGACGAGCCTGCAAGGCGGCTTCCGGCGCGGCAGGCACGCCAGGGGGGAAGACACCCCGCCACTGGATCGAAACGGATGAGGCATGAGGTCGAACACCGCCCTGCTGGAAGTGATCGCGCTGGGCTCCCAGGACGCGGAGCGGGCGCAGGAGGGCGGAGCGGACCGGCTCGAACTGGTCGCCGACATGGCCAGCGACGGGCTCACCCCGAGCGAGGCGACGGTGCGCGAGGTGCTCGCGGCCACTGATCTGCCGGTGCGCGTGATGCTGCGCGCGGAGAACACTTTCGACGCCCGCGCGATCGACGAGGTGCGTGCCTCGGCGGCCCGGCTGGTGTCCGCGGGCGCGCGGGAGTTCGTGTTCGGCTTCCTGACCGAGGACGGCGAAGTCGACGTCGACGCGTGCCGTGCGCTGCTGAAGGAGATCGACGGGCTGCCGTGGACGTTCCACCGCGCCATCGACCGCTCGCGCGATCCGATCGCCGCGTACGACGTGCTGACCGAGCTCGGCTGCGACACCGTGCTGGCGGCCGGGCACGCGAACGGTGTCGCGAGGGGACTGTCGGTGCTGCAGCAGCTGGCGCGGCGCACCGACGGCCCGGCCCTGTTGGTCGGTGGCGGGTTGCGGGCACAGCAGGTGCATTTGCTGCGGGCGGGCGGCGTGCGCGGATTCCACGTCGGCGGCGCGGTGCGAACGTCCGGTTGGGACGCTCCGGTGGACGCGGCGGCCGTGCGGGAATGGGCCGAACTCGTCAAAGGCTGACGCTCTAGTCCATTCGAGAAGGGAACCTCGCCGGGAATTCCAATTCCGGCAAGGTTCCCTTCTTCGCTTGACGACCACAGTGCGCGTGTGCGCGCAACCGGTCCGGATTGTCCGGGGATTCCGCCTCGCGCCCTACGATGGTTTCCGGATTCGGCGGGACATCGCGGCGTGAATCAGGCATAAATCGTGCAAGTGGAAAACAAACCAACCCGGATAAGGTCAGCCAAAAGTAGGTTTCTTTGGTTCGAGGGGTTTTTTAGGGTCGTGATACGGGTCGGTACCGCGATTTAGCCGGCTCGGTCCCCGCCTCTCGAGAGGAATTCTCATGCGCTTGCGCAAGCTCGTCGCCGCCGCGGTTCCGCTGCCGGCGTTGCTGTGCCTGTCCGTGGCCGGCGTCGCGAACGCCGACCCGCTGGTCGCCCTTTCCGGCAACGCCGCACCGCTCGCCGCCAGCGCGCGGTCCGGCGATGTCGCCGCTGAGCAGCAGATTCCCGCCGCGCTGTCCCTCAAGCTGCACAACCAGCAGGCGCTGGCCCGGTTCCTTTCCGACGTGCAGGACCCGGCCTCGCCGCAGTACCACCGATTCCTCTCTCCGGAGCAATTCACTGCTGCATTCGGCCCAACGCAGGCCGAAGCCGAGCAGGCGGTCAATTTCCTCAAGCGCAGCGGCGCGCAGGATATTCAGGTTTCCGGAAACCGTCAGGCGATCACCTTCTCGGCGACTGCCGGACAGCTGGAATCCGCCTTCCATACGCGTCTCGGCAATTACACCGACACCGTCACCGGCCGGAAGTTCTACGCGAACGACTCCGCGCCGGAACTGCCTGCCTCGGTGTCCTCTGTGGTCGATTCGGTCGTCGGCCTCGACAACCACGCGGTGAAGCACCACGCGAAGCCGGCGGCAGCACCGCGCACGGTCAAGCCGGTCACGCCGACCATCCTCAAGACCGCGTACGGCACCAGCGGCATGACCGCCACCGGCGCGGGCGTGAATGTCGGTTTCGTGGAGTTCGACGGCTACAAGAAGTCCGACATCACCGCGTACGACACGAAGTACGGCCTCAAGGGCGGTTCGGTCAACACGGTTTCGGTCAGCGGGGCCAACTACGACTCCAGCCCCGGCGACGGCCAGACCGAGGTCGACCTGGACATCGAGGTCGTGCACGCGCTCGCCGCCCCGGCGAACGACTACGTGTACGAGGCCCCGAACTCCAACGCCGGCGAGCTGGCGATGTACCAGAAGATCGCGTCGGACAAGAAGGTCAGCGTCGTCTCGATCTCGTGGGGCTCCTGCGAGGCGGCGGAAGGCTCGGCCGCGGCCAACAGCGTCGACAAGGCGCTCGCGACCGGCACCGCCGAGGGCATCAGCTACTTCGCCGCCGCGGGCGACGACGGCACCACCGACTGCGCCCGCCAGACCGGCAGCAAGTCCCAGGCGGTGGACTTCCCGTCGTCGAGCCCGAACGTCTCCGGCGTCGGCGGCACGCAGCTGACGGTGAACTCGTCGAACGGCTACAGCAGCGAGACGACGTGGAACGACGGCGCCTCGGGCGGGGCAGGCGGCGGTGGCATCTCGACGATCTTCGCCGCGCCGTCGTGGCAGTCGAAGCAGAGCACGACCAAGCGCAAGGTCCCGGACGTCGCCGGTGACGCCGCGCAGGGTTCGGCGTACACGATCATCTCCGGCGGACAGACCGGCAACGTGTGGGGCACCTCGGGCGCGGCCCCGCTGTGGGCCGGCTTCGCGGCGCTGCAGAACGAGGTCCACAAGGGCGGCCTCGGCAACCTGAACGCGAAGTTCTACAGCATCGGCAACGGGTCTTCGTACGGTTCCGGTTTCCACGACGTGACCACCGGCAACAACACCTTCAACGGCACCACCGGCTTCTCCGCCGGCAAGGGCTACGACCAGACGACCGGCTGGGGTTCGTTCAACGGCTCCGGACTGTCCAAACTGATCGGCTGAGCACGGCTGTCGCGAGCGCCTGTCCCGGTCGCCGGGGCAGGCGCTCGCGCGTGTCTTGTGGACTGAAGCGGCTACGGACAATGGCTGATTGACCAAGATCCGGGACGCTGTTTTGATGGCCGGGTGCAGCCTCTCCTGACGCCGAAGCAGCAGGCCCTCGTCGACCGCGCCGGCAAGCTCGCGGACATTTTCGCCGAGCGCGCGGCCGAGCACGACCGGGACAACACGTTCCCGCACCAGAACTACGACGACCTGCGAGAGGCGGGTTTCCTGCGGCTGTCGGTCCCGGAGGAACTGGGCGGCTCCGGAGCCGGGCTGCCGGAAATCCTGCCGGTGCTGGAACGGCTGGCGATGGGCGACGGCGCGACCGCGCTGGCGTTCACGATGCACCTGTCGCCGCTGGGACAGTGGGCGAGCGTCTGGCGGCGCACGAAGGCTCCCCGGCTGGCGCAACTGCTGCGCAAAGCGGTGGACGGCGAACTGGTCTGGGCGTCGATCACCAGCGAAACGGGCCTGCGCAACGACATGACGGACGCGAAGACCCGTGCGGTCCGCGTCGAAGGCGGCTTCGAACTGACCGGCCGCAAGAGCTTCGCGACCAACTCGGCGGTCGCCACGCACTGCTCGACCACCGCCCGCTACGAGAACGCCGACGGCGGCCCGCGGCTGCTGCTGTGCCAGATCGCGCTGGACCAGCCCGGCGTCACGATCCACCAGACGTGGAACACCATGGGCATGCGCGGCACCCAGAGCAACGACGTCGAACTGGACAAGGTGTTCGTCGAGGACGCCGCGGTCGTGCACTCGCTGCCGGTGAAACACCTCGACTCGCGGGTGCTGGAAACCGTGTGGGCGTGGGCGATGCCCGCGTTCTCGGCGGTCTACACGGGAGTCGCGGCGGGCGCGCTGGACTGGACCGTGCAGACGCTGATCCAGCGCGGCAAGGCGGAAGACCCGGTGCTGCAGGACGTGATCGGCGAATGCCAGATCCTGCTGGAGAGCTCGCGCGCGCTGATCTACCGCCAGGCCGACGAGGTGACGAGCCGCCGCCTGTTCACCGGGGACATCCAGGACGGCGTGGCCCGCAGCGCGGTGGTGAAGTACACGGCGGCGAATAACGCGGTCCAGGTGATGCAGCGGCTGGTCGACGCGCTGGGCGGCATGTCGTACACGAAGGCGCTGCCGTTCGAGCGCATGTGGCGGGACGTGCAGGCGAGCACGTTCATGCCGATGGGAAACCTGGCGACGCGGAGGCTGGTGGGAGCGAACGTGCTCGGGGTGCGGACGCTGCCGGAGATCGGTCCGGACGAGACTGGACCGGACTCCCGGGCTAAGGGCTGAACGGGTGAACCCGACCGGAACCGGGTGAGTTCTCGCTGCTCAGGGGCTATCTTGACCGCTTCGGTCTTGGTGTCCAGGGGAGGGACAGCGAGGTGGCGGAGCCAGATTTCAGGACCCGTCGTGACGGAACTGTGTACCCGGTTCCGAAGCGCGGTCGCAAGGACGAGACCTTCAGCCGCTTCAAGCTCAAACAGCTCAAGCAGGCGGCCAAACACGAGATCGACTGCCTGCTGAACTCCACCGACCGCGTCCGCGAGTATCTCGCGGAGCACCGCTGCACCTCATTGGACCGAAACCTCTTCGCCGTCGGCGACGGACACGGCAATGCCGCGGTGATTTCCGTTGCCCGCGTGGGGTTTCCGAAGAAAAGTGACGCCGAGGGCTGCGAGAAGGTCGAAGAGGTGCAGGGCAGCGGGGACATCAAACCCCTTGGCGCTGCCCTGCTCGGCCTCGACGGCGTGAAATTCTCCGGCCACCACTTCCAGTCCCGAGTGGACGGTCGGGCGATGGTGGTCGCCGAAACGGAAACCGTTGCCGGGCAAGTAGATTCCGGCACCCTCGACGCCCTTGCCGACGTCTCGGTCTGGTTCCTGAAGCTGTGACTACTTCTTCTCCGAAACAACAGTCTCCGAAGCCTCGGAAGCAGCAGCCTCCGCCGCCTCCTGCTCCGCCAGATCCGCCGCCGCCTGAACCGCCGGACCATGCAGCAACCGCGCCACTTCACCGCGCAGCGAAACGAATTCCGCCGACTCCCGCGTAGTGATCTGGTCCCGCTGCGCAGGCAGGTCCACCTTCAAGTCCGCCACGATCCGGGCCGGCGACTTCGACAGCACCAGCACCCGGTCGCCCAGGTACACGCTCTCGTCGATGTCGTGCGTCACCAGCAAAACCGTCGTGCCCTGTTCGACCTGGACCCGGCGCAGCAGGTCCTCCAGCTCGAACCGGGTCTGCGCGTCCACCGACGCGAACGGCTCGTCCATCAGCAGCAGCGCCGGACGGCTCGCCAGCGCGCGGGCGATCGACACCCGCTGCTGCATGCCGCCGGACAGCTGCCACGGGTACTTGTTGACCGCGGCGGACAGTCCGACCGCTTCGAGCGCTTCGGCGGCCCGGGCGCGCCGGGTCGCTTTGTCGAGTTTGCTCCAGCGCAGCGGGAATTCCACGTTCTTCGCGACCGACAGCCACGGGAACAGGGAACGGCTGTAGTCCTGGAACACCACGGCGAGATCGTCCGGCACCGAGGTTACGCGGTCGCCGTGCAGGCTCACCGTGCCGCCGGACGGCGGGATCAGGCCGGCGATCGCGCGCAGCAGCGTGGACTTGCCGCAGCCGGACGGGCCGACGATGCACGCCAGCTGCCCGGTCTCGACCGTGAACGACAGTTCGTTGACCGCGACGTGCGCGGATTCGCCGCTGCCGTAGCGGTGGCTGAGGCCGGAGACCTCGAGCATGGTCGACATAACGGGAAAACCTTCCTAGTTCCGGCCGGGCTGCCAGCCGAGCACCCGGCGTTCGATGCCGAGCAGCGCGGCGTTGAACCCGTACCCGAGGATGCCCAGCAGCACGATCCACGCCCACATCTGGTCGAAGTCGTACGAGCGCTGGGCGGCGAGCAGCGCGTAGCCGATGCCGTTGAGCGCCCCCACCAGTTCGGAGATCGCCATCAGGATCAGCGCGATGGAGAGCGACAGCCGCAGCCCGGCGAAGATCTTCGGCAGCGCCGCGGGCAGCACGACCAGCCCGATCCAGTACCGCTTCGGCGTGCGGAACGCGCGCGCCGTCTCCACCTTGACCTTGTCGACCGAGCGGACCCCGTCCACGGTGTTCATCAGGACCGGCCACAGCGAACCGAAAATGATCGTCGCGGTCTGCATGCCGGGGCCGATGCCGAACAGGATGATGAACACCGGCACCAGCGCGGGCGGCGGAATGGCGCGGAAGAACGCGAACAGCGGCCCCACGTAGTCCATTCCGGTGCGCGAGCGGCCCAGCGCGGTGCCGAGCGCGACGCCGATCACCACCGACAGCAGCCAGCCGCCGAGGACCCGGCCGAGGCTCGGCAGGATGTGGTCGAACACCGGGTCGCCAAGGAACAGCTGCGAAGCCGGTCCGGAGAACCACAGTTTCGCCGCCGCGGCGGCGATCTTCGACGGCGGCGGGAAGAACACGCTCTCGCTCAGCTGTGTCGCGATCTCCCACAGCACCACCAGAATCACGAACAGCAGCCACTTGCGGGCGAACCCGCTGATCCCGCGGCTCATCCGGCGCGTCACGGTGGACGGCTTCTCGACCACACTCACGCGGCGGCTCCTTCGACGGCGCTGCTCCAGCGGAACAGCCGGTGGCCCAACCGTTCCAGGCCCTCGTTGACGAGGAAGCCGAGGATCCCGGCGATGACCGTTCCGGCGAGCACCAGGTCCATCCGGCCCGGCCCGGAACTGGCCTCGAGCACGAACTGCCCGATGCCGAGTTTCGCACCGGCCAGGAATTCCGTGCTGATCACCAGGATCAGCGAAATCGCGGCGGACAACCGGATCCCGGTGAACACGAACGGCGCGGCGTGCGGCAGCGCGACCGAGGTCAGCACCCGCGAGCGCGGAGTTCCGTACGTGCGCGCGGTTTCCAGCAGCAGCGGATCGATCTCGGCCAGCGCGTAGATGGTGTTGAAGAGGATCGGCCACACCGCCGCGTACACGGCGAGCGTGATCTTCGCTTCCGGACCGCCGCCGACGACGATCAGCACCAGCGGAATCAGTGCCACGGAAGGGATCGGGCGGAGGAATTCGACGATCGCCTTGGTCGCGTCGCGCAGCCAGGGGATGCTGCCGAGCAGCAGGCCGGCGGGCACCGCGATGGCGATCGAGATGAGCAGCGCGATCATCCACGCGAGCACCGAGGCGACCACGTCGCGGACGAATTCGACGTCGCCGAGCAGTTCGCCGATCCGGGCGAACACGACGGTCGGCGGGGGAAGGTCGTTCTGGTCGATCAGACCGGCCCGCACGACGGCCTCCCAGATCAGGAGGAAGCCGAGCAGGCCGGTCAGGTTCCGGACGAGGCGCACGTCAGGACGCGTTCGCCTGCGGGACGATCATCGACTGCACGTCGATCTTCGACTGGATGGAACCGAACTGCTGCAGCAGGTCCGGCACGCGCTGGATGCGCCGCGCGTCCAAAGTGGACTGGAAGGTGAGCAGCGTGGTGAGCTTCGCGGTCGCCTCGTCCACCTTCGAGAACTGGATCATCAGCGGCTCGATCTTGGAGCGGTCGGACGCTTCCTTGGTGGCCTTGAGCATCGCGCGCTGGAACGCGGCGACGGTCTTCGGGTTGGCGTCGGTGAACTTGCCGAGCGAGCCGTAGCCCGCGGTCGGGAAGTCCTTCGTGCCGCCGGAAGCGGTGTCGATGACCTCGACCGTCCCGTTGACCTTCGCCGACTGCGTGATGAACGGCTCGGTCAGGAAGCCCGCGTCGATGTCGCCGCGCTTGACCGCGGGGCCGATGTCCGGGAACCGCAGCGAGACCCACTTGACGTCGTTGAAGTTCACGCCGTTGTCGCGCATGACCGACTTGGTCAGGGTGTCGCAAATCGTGTTGGTGGCGGTGATCCCGATCTTCTTGCCCGCCAGGTCGTGCACGTTCTTGATGTTGCTGTTCGGCATCGCCACGACCTCGGTGCTCTTCGGGCCGGCCGAGGAGGCGTCGGCGACGAGCTTGATGTCCGCGGCACCCTTGCTCTTGGCGATGAAGAACGGCGTGTAGCTCGCGTAGGCGATGTCGACCTCGCCCGCCTGCAGCTTCTGCAGCGAGGCGTCACCGCTGGCGGCGTCGACGGCTTCGACCTCGAGTCCCTCGTTCTTGAAGTAGCCGTTCTGGACCGCGAGGTGGAAGGGCACCACGTCGATCGTCGGCATGATCGAGACCTTGATCTTGGCCTTCTCGACCCCGGAGCCGCCCTTCGAGCTGCCCGAATCGTCCGATCCGCCCAGCAGGCCGCATCCACTGGCAGTCAAGGCCACGCCGCCCGCCATCGCGAGCGACAGGAACCCGCGCCTGCCGTAATCGCGCCGGCTGCTCACCGCTTCTTCAAACAAGGTCGCTCCTAGCAAATGGGCCCGCGTCTGGCATGGACGCGGGGGGAAGGTGGCTCATTGTCCGGAGTCACGCGGCTACTGTAGAGAACCAGGACGATCACTCACAATGGGTGTTCATATACGATTCAGAAGTGGCACTGGTCACTCGATCAGGTGATCGAATCCGCTGGTATGCCGGGGTATGTGAACGACCCGTGGGTGCCCAAAGGGCCTTGATCCGCTGCCTGGGTGCTCTCCGGGCAACTTCTGGAGGGTTACAAATCGGCCAGGCGTTCGCTACCCTCTGCTCCTGCAGTGTGAGGTGTGGACCACCGATGTAGTGAGAGCAGGACATGCGAAAAGGCTCTCCGCACACGCCGGCGACAAGTCGGCGGAGGGTGGCCTCGGCCGAACGGACCAAGAGATCGACCACGTGCGGGGACCGAACGTCATGCCAGACCTGAACCGATTCCGCGCCCGAGGCGACGGGCAGCCGCAGCGGGAAGTCGATCTTTTCACTCGAAAGGGTGTAACAGTCCGGGGCGCGGTCCAGACCACTCAGGTGGCGGATTACCTGCCGGGAGCGTGCGCGTAGTGGCCACGAGCACGGCAGGTTCGGAATCAACGGGCCCCTCGGGCCCGGACGGTGGTGCGGCGGTGCCGAACGAAGACACCGCGGGGGCAGGGGAGGCCTCCGCTCAGGAGAACGCGGGGACCGCGCAGCAGCGGTCCTGGCTCGCGCTCGGCAACTGGCGGCTGAGGTCGAAGCTCGCGCTCATTCTCCTCATTCCCACGATCACCGCGCTGGTCCTCGGTGTCCTGCGCGTGGTCGACGACGTGCGGTCGGCGATCGAGCTCAACCACACCGCCAACCAGGTCGCCTTCGCCGAGAAGGTCACCGCGGTGGTGCACGACCTGCAGCGCGAGCGCGCGCTGGCCGTGGTCCGGATCTCGTCGGCCGACCCGCTGCGCCAGACCGGCCTCGACGCGCAGATGGCGAAGGTCGACCGCGACGTCGACGACCTGCGCAACGCCGCGGTCAACCTCGAGAGCGACGACCAGGCGGCCAGCGACCGCTACGCGCACGGCCTCCAGCGCCTCGACGCGCTGCGCCCGCTGCGCGCGGCGATGACCACGTCGGCCTACTCCGACCGCGCGGTGCTCGACACCTATTCCTCGGTCCTCGACTCGCTGATCCAGCTCGGCCGCGAGGTCTCCACCGCGACCACCGACCGCGACCTGCTGCGCCTCGGCACGAGCACCCAGTCGATCAGCGAGGCGAAGGAGTTCATCCTCCGCGGCGACTCCGCGCTGCAGATCGCCGCGTTCCGCGACAACTTCCCCGGCAACCTGATCGACGAGACCCGGGCCGCCGAGGCCAGCGGCGACGCGTCGATCACCGCCTTCCTGGCCAACGCCACCGGCGACCAGGTCCAGCTCTACAACGACACCTACTCCGGACCCGAGGTCGACGAGCGTCGGCGTTTGCAGACGCAGGCCTTCTCCTTCGCCCAGGGCGGCCAGCCGCTCAACCTCGACGGCACCAAGCTCGGCCAGGACTCCACCGTCGCCGCCGACAAGCTGCGCGCGGTCGAGGTCAACCTGCTGACCCAGCTGCGGGCGCAGGCCGACGAACTGGCCAGCAACGCGGTCCGCTCGGCGTGGGTCGGCGGGGTCATCGTCCTCGCCGCGCTGGTCGCCGCGCTGATGCTGATGCTCGTCATCGCCCGCCTGATGCTGCGCCCGCTGCGGGTGCTGCGGAAGACCGCGCTGGACGTCGCCTACACCCGGCTGCCGGAAACCGTGCAGGCCATCCTGGACGACCCGGACCCGGTCAACGCCTCGAAGAAGGCGGTCGACCCGGTCCCGGTCCTCACCCGCGACGAGATCGGCGAAGTGGCGCGCTCGTTCGACGTGGTGCACGAGCAGGCGGTCAAGATGGCCGCCGAACAGGCACTGCTGCGCGAGAACGTCAACGGCATCTTCGTGAACCTCTCCCGGCGGTCGCAGCGGCTGGTGGAACGCCAGCTCGGCGTGATCGACCGGCTCGAGGCCGACGAGCAGGACCCGGACCATCTCGCGAGCCTGTTCGAGCTCGACCACCTGGCGACCCGGTTGCGCCGGAACGGCGAATCGCTGCTGGTGCTTTCGGGCGCGGGCCTCGCGAAGTCGGTGCCGAAGCCGGTGCCCGCGGCCGACGTGATCGGCGCGGCGGTGTCGGAGATCGAGCAGTACGCCCGCATCGAGATCGGCATCGTGCCCGAGGTGGCGGTGCAGGGCCTCGCGATCCACGACCTCGTGCACGTGCTCGCGGAACTGCTCGACAACGCTACGTACTTCTCCGAACCGGAAACCAAGATCACCGTCCGCGCGGTCATCACGCGCAAGAAGGCGCTGGCGATCCAGGTCACCGACCACGGCGTCGGGATGACCGAGGAGCGGCTCGCCGAGGTCAACGAGCGCCTCGCCGACCCGCCGGACCTGGACGTCTCGGTGACCCGGCGGATGGGTCTGTACGTGGTCGCCCGGCTGGCCCAGCGGCACGGCATCGAGGTGCGGCTGCGCGAGAACGAGGACATCGAGGGCGGCGTGATCGCCCGCGTCGTGGTCCCGGTCGAGCTGCTCACCCAGGTCCGGATGGTTTCGCCGACGATGCGGAACACCCCGCCGCCGCCGAACCGCAACGAGGTTTCGCACCCGAGCCTGCCGCCGCTGAACCGCGAGCCGGAACCGCCGAACCCGCTTCCGCTCGCGCCGCCGCCCGCGGCCGCCGAGCTGACCGAGGCGATGGGTTCGGCAGGCGGTGCGTCGGAGAACGGCGGGCTCGTTCCGCTCGACCAGCCGATCAGCCTCGACGACCTCGTCGCGGGCAACCGCGCGGCCGGTCCGTTCCTCAGCCCGGCGACGCCTGCCTCGGAAACGCCAGCGTGGCCGACTGCGGAGGACCTCGCGCCGCTCACTCGCGAGTCGTACGGCGAGGGCGCGAGCCTGGCCCAGACCGAATTCCCGCCGCTGGTGCTGCCGAAGCGGGAGCCGAAGTACGTCGCGCCGGAAGCGCCGAAGGAGCAGTCCGCCGCCGAGCCGGACGGTTCCGCCGCGCTCGAGGACGACGTGCCCACCCGGCGGCTGCCGATCTACCAGTCGGTGCTGTCGCGCTGGTTCAGCGAGGGCGAGGACGGCGAGAACGGCGCGGCGACGCCCCAAACCGCGACGCCGGAACCGGAGGCCGCCGAGGCCTCCGCGGCTCCGGAGACTCCCGCGGCTCCGGCCGAACCGGAGGAGACGAGAACAGCCGCCGAGCCCGAGCGGCGGTCCGCGCCCGCGGCGCTCGAATCGACGCCGCTCTACCCCGGCTCCGACGAGCCGGAGGACGACAGCTGGCACAGCGTCTCCGACGAGGGCTGGCACGCGGCGCAGTCGCTGCTCGAGTCCAAGAACGAGGAGATGACGTCCGCCGGGCTGCCCAAGCGCGTGCCCAACGCGTACCTGGTCCCCGGCTCGATCGGCAACGCGCCGGAACCGGCGCAGGCGCAGAACTCGTTCACCGACGCGACCGCCGGAATGCCCGGAACGGGTGCGATGACCCGCTCGGCGACGGCTGCCCGCAGCCGGATGGCAAGCTTCCAGCGTGGGTACAAGTCCGGTAGGCACGCACTGAAGGAGCGGCCGCCGGACGCCCGGCTCGACGACGACGGGGTTCGCGTCACCGGGGCCGGGTATGTGAGCGACAGCAGTGAGGAGCGAGAGTGACACGGGCGGGAGTGCAGCCGGGAGGCGGCTCGGTGCAGCCGAACGGCAGGCAGGCCGGCGGCAGCGCGGCGAGCAGCTTCGCGTGGCTGATCACGGACTTCGTCCACCGGGTGCCCGGTGCGGCGCACGCGGTGGTCGTCTCGGCCGACGGTCTGCTGCTCGCGTCTTCGCGCGGGCTGCCGAAGGACCGGGCGGACCAGTTGGCAGCCGTCGCCTCGGGGCTGACCAGCCTCGCGCGCGGGGCGGCGAAGGTGTTCGAGGGCGGCCCGGTCGCGCAGACCGTGGTCGAGATGGCGAACGGATTTCTCTTCCTGATGTCGGTGTCCGACGGCTCGTGCCTCGCGGTGCTGGGCTCGCCGGAGAGCGACATCGGCTTGGTGGTGTACGAGATGACTCTGCTGGTCGAACGGGTCGGCCAGCAGCTGACACCGGAGATGCGGGCACAACTGCAGGGCGCTGCGGTCCGTCGCTAGGCGGACCTAGGACTACAGGAGTAAACCGTGGACGACGGGCGCTTGCGCGGCGATGGCCGGCTCGGTGACGAGCACACCGGGGGCTGGGGCGATCGGGACCAGAGCCGGGAGGACTGGAAGTCCTTCCGGGACCGGGTCGACCGCGAATGGCGTTCGAGGGACGTCCAAGCCGCGGATTCCGAGCCGGTGCGCGAACCGCCGAACTGGCTGACCGATTCCAACGCCGGGCAGCAGCCGGGCATCACCGCGGTGCCCGGGTACCGCGAGCGGCTGCTCGGCGGACCAGGCTCGGAGCTGTTCGGCGGGGCGAGCGGACCGCTGTACGACTCGGCCGAGTTCGCCGCGTTCAGCGCCGAGCGCGACGGGTCGCCGGGACCGTCGTCGAACGAGCTGGCCGCCGCGCTGCCGATGCAGGCGGCCGGCGAATACGTGGACGAGCCCGCCGAGGTGGAGACCTCCGGGCTGGTCCGGCCTTACTTCCGCACCCGAGGGCGCACGAAGCCGACCTACGACCTCGCGATCGAGGCCCTGGTCTCGACGAGCGAGCAGGGCCGGGTGCTTGACCGCGTCCGCGTGCCGGAGCACCGGTCCATCTGCGACCTGTGCCTCGACACCCGGTCGGTCGCCGAGGTGGCCGCGCTGCTGCGGCTGCCGCTCGGCGTGGTGCGAGTGCTGATTGGTGACGTGGCGGGCCTCGGCCTGGTGCTCGTGCACACGAGCAGCAGCACGAATTCGGGCGACCGCCCCAGTATCGAGTTCATGGAAAGGGTGCTCAGTGGGCTTCGGAGAATTTGACTCCGACGCGAACACACCGCATACGGGTCCGACCTCGTCGGCCAAGATCGTGGTCGCGGGTGGGTTCGGTTCGGGCAAGACGACTATGGTCGGGGCGATCTCCGAGATCGACCCGCTGACCACCGAGGCCATGATGACCGAGGCCAGCGTGGGCCACGACGACGTGTCGGCGACGCCGAACAAGTCGACGACCACGGTGGCGATGGACTTCGGCCGGATCTCGCTCGACTCCGACCTGGTGCTGTACGTGTTCGGCACGCCGGGCCAGCACCGGTTCTGGTTCATGTGGGACGACCTCGCCGTCGGCGCGATCGGCGCGGTGGTGCTCGTGGACACGCGGCGGCTCGCGGACGCGTTCCCGTCCATCGACTTCTTCGAGAACCGGAAGCTGCCTTACGTCGTGGCGATCAACTGCTTCGACCGGCTGCTGCACCACCAGATCGAGGACGTGCGGCACGCGCTCACCATCTCGCCGTCGGTGCCGATCATGGCGTGCGACGCGCGGGAGCGGGAGTCGGCGAAGCAGGTGCTGATCTCCGTCGTGCAGCACGCGATCGCGCACGACACGGCTTTGCGGGCGGGCTAGTCCCGTCCGCGGTCCCCGCCGCCGTCTGCGAAGGAGGCGTACGCCGACTCCCAGATTCCCGTTACACCCCGGCTCGGGTGCGGCCGTTGGAGTGAACTCCGCGCGCTTCACCCGCTTCGGGGAGTGGTGCCTCCGAGCGGGGCAGGCTGAGTAGTCCTGTCCCCTCGCGGCCGAGGCCGGCCGCCCCTGATCGGGGAGCCGGACCGGCGGTGACCTGCACGGACATCCCGCTGCGCACGGTGGCCGCCGCCACCACCGAGTGACCCGCGAATGCGTGGTTGTGCATGCGTTCGCGCGACGTTACATCCGGCAGACACGTACCGTGCCCGGGCACACGCTCGACACGACCGGGTGCGTGAATACGCTGGAACGACGACTTCACCGCGGCCGGGCGAGGATGGCCGGCAGACGGCGAACGGGCGTCCGGCAGCGTTCGAGGAGCTTGGAGGGGCAGTGACCGATTCCGACCGGCCAGCGGACCAGGGCACGTTCAGCTGGCTGATCTCGGATTTCGTGCGCCGGGTCCCGGGTGCGGCGCACGCGGTGCTGGTGTCGGCGGACGGACTGATGCTCGCGCCTTCGGAAGGTTTGCCGCAGGAGCGCGCCGAGCAGCTCTCGGCGGTGGCGTCCGGGCTGATCAGCCTGACCCAGGGCGCGGCGCGGTGCTTCGAGGCCGGCGGCGTGAACCAGACCGTGGTCGAGATGGAACGCGGGTACCTGTTCCTGATGTCGGTCTCGGACGGGTCTTGTCTCGCGGTGCTCGCCGCGCCGACGTGCGACATCGGGACGGTGGCGTACGAGATGACCTTGCTGGTCGAGCGGGTCGGCGAGCAGATCACGCCGGAGCTGCGCGCGCAGCTGCAAGGCGGCGGGGTGCTGGGGTAGCCGATGAAGATCTCGGGATTCGGAGACCAGGACACGGGCGCCTGGGACGCCCTCCACAAAGGCACGGAACGGGAGTCGTTCGACTCGCCGAGCCGGTACGAGCTGAGTTCGCTGAGCATGCGGTTGCCGCATCGGCAGCCGCGCCCTTCACCTGCGCCGCCTCCGCCGCCTGCTGCTCGGCGTCCGGAGCCCGCGCCTCGGCCTGCTCCGGCACCTGCTCCGCGTCCGGTGCAGCAGGCTGTTGCCCCGCCTCCTCCGGTTGAGGAGGAAAACTGGGACGACGGCTACGAATGGGTCGAAGACGGCGAATCCGGTTACTGGGAAGAGCCTCAGCAGAACCAGCGCTGGGAAGAGCCGCCGCCCCCTCCGCCCCCGCCTAGCCGCCCCGCCGCGCACGACCCGTACTCATTCGACGAGTACGCCGGTTCGCCCGGCGCGGACGACCGCGTGGTGCCGGAAGGCTCGGCGTACCAGCGTCAGCACGTCGAGCAAGCCACTCGGAGCAGGCACGCGCTGGTCGAAGAGCCCGAGGACCGGTACCCCGGCCCCGGCCCGGCCTCCGGAGTGTCCGAATTGGACCGGTTCTGGTCCAACGAGGAGCCCGCGCAGCCGGAACCTCCTGCGCAGCCGACGAAATCGCGCGTGCGGCCGTATGCGCGGACTCGCGGCCGGACCCGTTCGGACCACAACCTCGCGCTCGAGGCGTTGGTCTCCACGAGCGACGAGGGCCGTCGTTACCGCGGGGTGCGCTCGATCGAGCACCGGCGGATCTGCGACCTGTGCCTGGACACCCGGTCGGTCGCCGAGATCGCCGCGCATCTGCATCTGCCGCTCGGCGTGGTGAAGGTGTTGGTGGGCGATATGGCCGACATCGGTCTCGTGATGCTGCACCAGACCGACCTGGTGCTGGGGGACCGGTCGTCGAGGGAATTCATGGAGCGGGTGCTGCAGGGGCTTCGCAACCTCTGACCTTGCCTCGCCCGGCTCTCTCGCACGCGGGGCGTGCAGTTCGCCCTCCTTGCCTCGTTTGCTGCACCCTGCTTCGCGCCGCGCTCGCCTGCCTTGACTCGCCCTGCTCTGTTCCGCGCCGCGTTCGCCCCGCCGTTCCGCCCCGCCCGCGCGATTCCGGTGCCCTAGACCGGAAACCGCCCCAACGCCACATTGGGTGCGTGGGACGCTCCCGAAGACGTCCGTGAGGGGAACCCTGAGGGAATCTGATTCCCTCAGGGTTCCCCTCACGGACATTTGCCTCGCGCACCGCGGACCTTTGCGGGACCGGCAAGCCGCGCGGACCAGCATCGCGGTAACGGGGCCTGCGCAGCTCCTACTGAGAAGACCGGATCAGGGCGACGTCAGTCCTCGACCAGCGCCGCGGAAGTGATGCGGTGCAACGGATATCGCTCGTGGTTCGCACCTTCCAGCACCCCGCCGCCGACCCGCAGCGGGCGCACTACGCGCTGGCTCGCCGTACCGCGCGAATCGACGAAACCGATCCACACCTCGCGCTGCTCAAGCGTCGCGCGCGACAGCAGGTCCAACGTCGCCGTCGTGTCCGCGCCGCCGCCACCGGGAGCGCGCACCGTGGAACCCCGGCGCCGCGCCGAAGCCTGGTCTCCCGCGCGCAGATTCGACACGATCCGCGTCGCCTGGTCGTCGGTCAGCACTGCCTGCTCACCCGGCCGCGCGCGAGCCGCGCGGGCGCGGGCGGGCAGTCGACGTCCGGTGGGGCGCAGGTCGACCACTCGGCCGTCCGGGCCTTCCGCCGCAGGAGCGAAACCCGCGCCGCGCAAGGCTTCCAGCACCTCGGCCAGCGGTGCGGAGCTGATCAGCACCGTCGGCGCGATCAGGCGCAGGTCATATTCCGTGGCCACCGGGTGAGCCAGCACTTCGGCGAGAAGGGCCTCATCGTCGCAGCGCAGGAATGAGCCCGCGGTGCCGCCGCGCAACCGGCCGTGGCGGCGGGCGACGTCGTCGATCAAATACGTGAGGCCTTGCGGCACCGGCGTCGCCGACTTATTGCGGAACATCGCGTGCAGTTCGTCCGCGGTCCGCCCGGTGTCGAGCGCGCGCCGCACCGACGGCTCGGTGATGCGGTAAACCGTTGCGTGGCCAGCGGATTCGACGTCCGCGACCGCGGCCATGTCCGCCGCCAGTTCCGGCTCCAGCGGGCCTGGCGCGACCACGGTCAGGTCGGCTTGCACCAGCACGTGGTCAACCGGCGCGGGCAGCGCGTCGTGCATCGCTTCGACCGCGCCGGGGCGGTCGTCTTCCAGCAGCAGCCGGGTGGCGGTGGTGAGCGCGCCGAGGCCGACGAGGCCCAGCGCGGTCGCCTCGGCCATCGTCCAGCGGACGGTTTCGTCGCGCAGCCGGCCACCTCGTCGAGGCGCGCGCCAGGCAAGGACGGCGACCAGTTCGTCGATGCTTTTCACGCCTGCGCCTGGGTTTAGCGCCGCCAAAGCGCTGAGCACGCGATGCCGCGAAACCGGCGCGAGCGGCCGTCGCAGTTCCTCGGACAACGGCGCGATCGGCTTGTCTTTCGCGTCGCGGCCACCGGCGAGACCGGGCAGCCGCGGCAGCTCCAGCCACGCCTGCGCGAGCGTCATCCACCGCTGCACCGACGGCGACGCGAGCCAGCTGTCGGTGAGCATGGTGGGCACGTACTCCGGGGCGGTGTTTTCGCTGTCCGCGACGAGTCCCGCGCCGACGACCAGCTCCGCGAGCAGCGTCGCGCGGGTCTCGTCCACTTCGAGGTCTTTGGCGACCTTCTTCAGCTCGCGCACTCCGAGCCCGCCCGCCTTGAGCACCGGCGGCGGCGAATCCGACCACATCCGCAGCAGAGATTCCGTCTGCCGCAACAACTCCATCGCTTCGCCGGCCGCCGTTTGGTCCACCGTGTCCGTCCGATGTGGATGGACGGGCAGCTCCGGCTCGACCAGCGTGTCCGGCTCGAACGCGTGGCCGCCGCGCAGCAGGAGGCCGAGTTCGCGGGGAAGTTCGACGGTCTGGTCGTCCCGGCGCAGCAGCAGGCCGCGCGCGAGGAGTTTCTGCACCGGAGTGGCCGCGTCGGACAGGCTGACGTCGAAGCTCGCGTCGCGGGTGCGGCCGATCGGTGGCCCGGCGGCCAGCGCGGTGAGCACGGCCCGCTCGTCCTCGCCGACCTCCGCGAGCCGCGCGTCGATGTCGGTGGCGGCCAGCGCGGGCGACGGCGCGCCGAGCCCGGCCGGGAACGGACCGAGCGCGTCGCGGGCCGCGGGCGGCACCCGCAGTTCGTCGTCGGTGCCCCAGACGAGCGCCCGGGCACGCAGCCGGGCGAGCGGTTCGCTGACGTCGCGGCCGATCAGCGCCGTCACCGCGGACACCGGCGTCGGCTCGACGTCGGCACCGGCGACCAGGAGCGCGTCGATCACCGCGAGGGTGAACGTGTCGAGGTCTTCGCAGGCGCGAGCGACCGACCCCGGCGTGCCCGCGCGCGTGGCGAGCACGGTGGTGTCGGACGGAGGAGGGGTGGACAGATCGCGACGCGTGCGCAGCAGTTCGGCGAGTGCGTCGTCGGACACCGCACGCAGCCAGTCCGCCAGAGAGGTCGCGGGCATAGACACCCAGGATACCGGGCGGGTGCGCGCGCACGAGACGTGTTCGGGCAGACTGTGGTCGAGTTTGCCGGACGAGGGCCTCGGAGGAAGCAGTGGCGAAGGGCGACAAGCAGAGCAAGGGCATCGACCCGACGTGGCCGGGCGAGCCGGGCGAGCACCCGGTCACCGAGCTGTCCTCGGACCGGCAGGGAGCGCTTTCGCCGTTCGGCGACCTGACCTTCCCGCTCGAGCAGGTGCCCTACGTGCACCCGGAGACCGAGATCAACCGCTGACCTGCGGACCGCGTCCGGGAACGCCGCGAGCAGCGGCGGCCCGGGCGTGAAGTTACTGGTCAGTCACCCGGTTGGGGTGTGGTGGCGCGGGTCACCGGACTAGATTCGAGCCGTCCCAACCCACTCCACCAGCGGGGAGTACGTGTCATGCCGGTTCCCGGTCCCGGGTATTCGATCACCGTCCGGGTCGAGGCCCCGGCCTCGTCCACGGCCGCGGGCGATCTCACCACCGCGGTCGGCCGCGTCGGCGGCGTGCTGACGGCGTTCGACGTCGTCGAATCGCACGCGGACACGATCGTGATCGACATCAGCGCCAACGCGCTGTCGGAAAACCACGCGCAGGACATCACCGCGGCGCTCGATTCGCTGCCGGGCGTGCGCGTGCGCAAGGTCTCGGACCGGACGTTCCTGATCCACCTCGGCGGCAAGATCGAGGTCAGCCCCAAGGTCGCGCTCCGCAACCGTGACGACCTCTCCCGCGCGTACACCCCGGGCGTCGCCCGCGTGTGCCAGGCGATCGCCGCGAACCCCGAGGACGCGCGCCGGCTGACCATCAAGCGCAACACCGTCGCGGTGCTCACCGACGGGTCCGCCGTGCTCGGCCTCGGCAACATCGGCCCGGCCGCCGCGCTGCCGGTGATGGAGGGCAAGGCGGCGCTGTTCAAGAAGTTCGCCGACGTCGACGCGTGGCCGGTCTGCCTGGACACCCAGGACACCGAAGAGATCATCATGATCGCGAAGGCGCTCGCGCCGGTGTACGCGGGCATCAACCTCGAAGACATCGCCGCGCCGCGCTGCTTCGAGATCGAGAAGCGGCTGCGCGAGCAGCTGGACATCCCGGTGTTCCACGACGACCAGCACGGCACCGCGATCGTCGTGGTCGCCGCCCTGCGCAACGCGCTGCGCGTGGTCGGGAAGAACATCGAGGACTGCAAGATCGTGGTCAGCGGCGTCGGCGCGGCCGGGTCCGCGATCATCCGCCTGCTGCTGCGCAAGAACCCGGGCGACATCGTGGCCGCCGACATCGACGGCATCGTCTACCCCGAGCGCGGCAACCTCGACGACAACCTCACGTGGATCGCCGAGCACACGAACAAGGACCGCAAGTCCGGCACCCTGCACGACGCACTGGTCGGAGCGGACGTCTTCGTCGGCGTCTCGGCCCCGAACCTCTTCGGCGCGGAGCAGGTCGCCACGATGAACGACGACGCGGTCGTCTTCGCGCTGGCCAACCCGGACCCGGAGATCGACCCGCTGGAGGCGCAGAAGCACGCCGCCGTCGTCGCCACCGGCCGCAGCGACTTCCCGAACCAGATCAACAACGTGCTGGCGTTCCCCGGCGTCTTCCGCGGCCTGCTCGACGCCGCCGCGCACAACATCGACGACAACATGCTGCTGGCCGCCTCCGACGCGATCGCCGACGTGGTGGACAACGGCAAGCTCAACGCGTCGTTCATCGTGCCGAGCGTGTTCGACAGCGCGGTGGCTCCCGCGGTCGCGGAAGCGGTGCGCAACGCCGTCCGCGCCGAACGCGCCAGCTGACCCAGCCTCGTTCCGTCCGTGAAGGGCTCCTTGAGGGAATCAGATTCCCTCAAGGAGCCCTTCACGGACTTTGGGCGAAGTTGCGCAGTAGCCTCGCGGGCGTGAGTGAACTCAGCCATGTCGACGAGTCCGGCGCTGCCCGGATGGTCGACGTTTCCGGCAAGACGGCGTCCGCGCGCACCGCGCTCGCCGGCGGGACCGTCCACACCACGGCGGAGGTCGTCGGCCTGCTTTCGGCCAACGGCCTTCCCAAGGGCGACGCGCTGGCGACCGCGCGGATCGCCGGGATCATGGGCGCCAAGCGGGTGCCCGAGCTGATCCCGTTGTGCCACCAGATCGCGCTGTCCGGGGTCAAGGTGGAGTTCGAATTGGACGGCGCCGCTGTCCACATCAGCGCGACGGCCAAGACCAAGGACGTCACCGGCGTCGAGATGGAGGCGCTCACCGCCGTCGCGGTCGCCGGGCTGACGCTGCACGACATGATCAAGGCTGTCGACCCGGCCGCGACGCTCGACAACGTGCGGCTGCTGCGCAAGGACGGCGGCAAGACCGGAACCTGGGAGCGGCCATGAGCACCGCGCGCGTCATCGTCGCGTCCAACCGCGCCGCTCGAGGCGTCTACGAGGACAAGACCGGCCCGGTGCTCGTCGCCTGGCTGACCGGCCGCGGCTACGACGTGCCGCCGCCGGTCGTCGTCGAGGACGGCGACCCGGTGGGCGTCGCGCTGCGGGCCGCGGTGGCCGACGGCGTCCAGGTGATCCTCACGACCGGCGGCACCGGCATCTCGCCGACCGACCGGACCCCGGACGTCACCCGCGGCGTGCTGGATTACGAGCTGCCCGGCGTCGCGGACGCGATCCGCGCGGCCGGGCTGCCGAAGGTGCCCACCGCGGTGCTCTCGCGCGGCGTGGCCGGCGTCGCGGGCCGGACCCTCGTCGTGAACCTTCCGGGGTCGAGCGGCGGCGTGAAGGACGGTCTGCGGGTCTTGGAGGACATCCTCGACCACGCGGTGGACCAGCTCGCCGGCGGCGACCATCCGCGCGAGACAGCGAAGGCCGGCCCCGCGGTCCGGATTCTGCGGGCGGACGTGAGCGACCAGCCGCTGTCGGTCGAGGAGCACGCGCAACTGGTGGAGGACGACGCGGCGGGCGCGGTGGTCACGTTCTCCGGCGTGGTCCGCGACCACGACGGCGGCAAGGGCGTGCGCGATCTGACCTACGAGGGCCACCCGACGGCGGGCGACGTGCTCGCCGAGGTGGTCAACGACCTCGCGGCGCGCTGGAAGGGCGTGCGGGCGGTGGCGGTGAGCCATCGCGTCGGCGCGCTGGCGATCGGCGACGTCGCGCTCGCCTGTGCGGTCGCCGCCGAGCACCGCGGCCAGGCGTTCACCGCGTGCGCGGAACTGGTGGACGAGGTGAAGGCGCGGCTTCCGGTGTGGAAGCACCAGCACTTCACCGACGGCACCGACGAATGGGTCAACTCGCCCTGACCCCCTCGTGAGTGGCGAAGCCGGTTCTGACCGGCAGGAACACTCACGAGCCCGGACATGACGAAGGGCCCCACCGCCAGGGGATTTGACGCGGTGGGGCCCTTCGAACGTTCTGTCACAGCAGTCGCTGCGCCGGAACCAGCCTCACGAGGAGGCCAGGGTTCACTTGGTGGCGAGCTTCTGGCCGACCACGATGAAGTTCGCGTTCGACACGTACTGCTTGTTCAGGTCCTGCAGCTTCTGGTAGCCGCCCTGGACGCCGTGCTCCTTGGCGATCTTCGAGAGCGTGTCGCCAGCCTTGACGGTGTAGTCACCGTTCGGGTTGGAGTTCGCCACCAGCGCGGCGACCGGCTCGGCAACCTTCTTCGGGGCAACGCTCTTCGGAGCCGCCTTCTTGGTGGCGGTGCTCTTCTTCGGGGTCGCCTTGTGCGCGGAGGCCGAGCTGCCGGCCTTCTTGCTGCACACCGGCCACGCGCCGGGGCCCTGGCCCTGCATCACGCGCTCGGCGACAGCGATCTGCTGGTCGCGCGACGCGCCCTGCGGGCTGCCGGTGCCGCCGTAGGCCTTCCACGTGCTCTGGGTGAACTGGAGACCACCGTAGTAGCCGTTTCCGGTGTTGGTGTTCCAGTTGCCGCCGCTCTCGCACTGCGCGATGGCGTCCCAGTTGGTCGCCGACGCGGGGGTCGCGGCGATCGCGAGAGGGGCGCCGACCGCGATACCCGCGACTGCGACACGGGCGATGGTGCGGGTGGCAGCGGACATCTTGCGGTGCTTGCCTCGGTACGACATTTGAGAACTTCTCGATTCCTGCGCCTACGAGCTTGCTGCTGCGGGTCGGGTTGGGAGCCCGTCCGCCCGTTGCCGGGCGGCTGACGCGGACGTCGCACGACGCGCCGTCTTCGTCCCCTCGTCTCTGTCCGGAAATGCTTTCGCTCGGGGTATGGGTCCGGGGATCCGTTGGACAGAGCTGGGCGCTACGGATTCCCGGTGTTGCTTGGTCGGTCGGGGCCAACCGAAAAGCGACGGTACGTAATTCCGAGCGTGATCGGAAATCATTCGAGGTGTGACCTACGTCACAGTAACGGCATGCAACCTCGCTCGATCCGCCTGTTTTCGCAGGTCAGAGCGCCGTTATCTGGCCGTTTTCTTGCCGAGATATTTCACGGATCGTGAGGCTTGGGTCACGTCGATAACGCGTCAAGGGGCCATTCGCAGCAGATAAGTGCGGGCACTCTAAACCACTCGTCAACCGTCGGCCACTGCCCGCCGAGTGGTTCTTTGAGCTGCGCAAATACGCCGTGAGCGAAACACTTCGGAGCGTAGGGATAAAGCGTGCCGACCGCTCAGCGCGCCAGTGCCGCCATTCACCGTGGTTCGGACCAATCGGCCGGGAACGGCGGCTCCGCCGGTCAGTGCGGCGCTCAGCCGGGTGCACGGGGGCTTTCCGGGAGTTCACCCGCCGGCGAACGGCGGGAGGACGTCCAGGTGGGAGCCGTCACCGAGCGCACGGCCGCGATCGCGGACCGCCACCTCGTTGACCAGGAAGCTCGCCGCGTCGAGAACGCGGGAAAGTTGCCCGGGGTGCAGCTCGCGCAGCGCCTGGACGGCGTCCGCCACCGTCGCGCCCGCCGCCAGCTCCACCTTCTCCTCTTCGGTGCCCGCCGCAGCCCGCGCCGAGGCGAAGTACCGGACGACGACCGTCACCGGGGAAGGGGACAGAGAAGGAGAGGTCATGGGCTCAGCCGCCGATCGCGCTCATCGGCCGGATCGGCTGCGCGAAACCGGCCTCGTTGATCTCGTGGCCCGCGAGCTTGCGCCACATCGTGTCGCGCCACGCGTTCGCCACCTCTTCATCGCGCGCGCCCGCGCGCACGAGGGAACGCAGGTCCGTCTCGTCGTTCGAGAACAGGCAGGAGCGGACGGCTCCGTCGGCGGTCAGCCGGGTGCGCTCGCAGGCGGAGCAGAACGGCCTGGTCACCGACGCGATCACGCCCACGTCGCCGGGGCCGCCGTCAACCAGCCAGCGCTCAGCGGGCGCGCCGCCGCGGGGAGCGGGGAACGGGCTGAGGGTGAAAGCCTCGCCGAGCATCGCGAGGATCTCCTCGGCGGTGATCATGTCGCGGCGGTTCCAGCCGTGCTGCGCGTCGAGCGGCATCTGCTCGATGAACCGCAGGTGGTAGCCCTCTTCGAGGCAGAACTTCAGCAGCGGGACCGCTTCGTGCTCGTTGTACCCGCGCATCAGCACCGAGTTGATCTTCACCGGCGACAGCCCGGCGTCGCGGGCGGCGGCGAGGCCGGCCAGCACGTGCGGCAGCCGGTCGCGGCGGGTCAGCTCGGCGAAGCGCTCGCGGTCGATGGTGTCCAGCGACACGTTGATCCGGTCGAGCCCGGCCGAGACGAGGCCGGGGGCGCGCTTGGCCAGCCCGATCCCGTTGGTGGTCATGGAGACCCGGGGGCGCGGTTCGAGCGCGGTGATCCGCTCGACGATCTGCTCCAGGCCCGGGCGCAGCAGCGGTTCGCCGCCGGTGAGCCGGATGTCGGTGACGCCGAGCATCTCCACCGCGATCCGCATGAGCCGGACCAGTTCGTCGTCGGAGAGCACCTGGTCGGCGGGCATCCAGTCGAGACCCTCCGCGGGCATGCAGTACGTGCAGCGGAGATTGCACCGGTCGGTGAGCGAGACCCGCAGGTCGGTCGCGACACGGCCGAAGGAATCGACGAGACCGGGGTGCTCGGGCCGGGGCGTGCCGGACGGGCCTCGGTTGCCGGGGACGCGAGGAAACCCGAGATGTACTGCTGTCATTACTCTCAGGATAGCTTGCGGCGTCGGAAAAGGCAGTCTTGCGAAAAACCTGGAAACCACCCTCGGTTCCGATGTGGAGGCACTCGGTGAGCACCGGCGAGACGAATAGTGAGCTGACTCACTTCGCGGCGCGGGCGGCGAGACTGCGCACGCACACCGTCCTCCGGTACGCGCGCGACGCCGCCCGCGAAGGGCTCTCGGCGACCGAGCTGCAAGCTCTCGAACTCGCCGGGCAAACCGCGGATTCCCTTACTCCAGGCCGAATCGGGCAGCTCACCGGCTTGTCGACGGGCGCGGTGACCGGCGTGCTCGACCGGCTCGCGAAGGCCGGTCTGGTGCTCCGCGAACGCGACCGGACCGACCGGCGGAAGGTGCTCGTGACGATCACCGAAGCCGGTCGCGAGCGGCTCGACGCGATCTCGCGCCGGGAGCGCGAGCGCCTTGCCGAGGTGCTCGCGGAGTTCACTTCCGCAGAACGGAAAGTCCTCGGGCGTTATCAGTTCGCAATGCTCGAAGCGTTACGCGAAAATGCGCATCCCGCATAGCTTTTCCGCATCTGCGGGGATAATGTTCCGGCCATGCCGCAATTTCGGTTGTCCGAGGCCGCTCGGCTGCTCGGCGTAAGCGACGACACCGTCCGCCGGTGGGTCCGCGCGGGTCAGCTGACCGCGACGGACGACGCCGCGGGCCGCAAGGTCGTCGACGGCGCTCAGCTCGCCGGGTTCGCCCGCGCGCAAGCGTCCGAACCGGACGACCCGTCGGCGGTCGGCCGCTCCGCCCGCAACCGCTTCGTCGGGCTCGTCACCGAGGTCGTCGCCGACAAGGTGATGGCGCAGGTCGAACTGCAGTGCGGGGCGCACCGAGTGGTGTCACTGATGAGCACCGAGGCGGTCCGCGAACTCGGGCTGCGCCCGGGCGTGCTCGCGGTCGCCGTGGTCAAGGCGACCACCGTCGTGGTGGAAACCCCGGAAGGATCCAGATGAAGAAGCTCGCCCTCGCCGTCGCCGGAACCGCGGCGATCGCGTTGTTCGCCGGCGCCTGCAGCTCCGGCGACCAGCCCAGCTCCAGCCAGGGTGCGGGTTCCGCGTCCGCCCCCGCTCCGGGAGGCGGCACGCTGACCGTGTTCGCCGCGGCCTCGCTCACCGAATCCTTCAACGTGCTGGGCAAGCAGTTCGAGGCCGCGCACCCGGGCGTCAAGGTCACCTTCGACTACGAGGGTTCCTCCGCGCTCGTGCAGAAGCTGGACAACGGGGCCAAGGCCGACGTGTTCGCCTCGGCGGACCAGAAGAACATGGACAAGGCCGTGCAGGACGGCGTGATCGACGGCCAGCCGACGGTGTTCGCCACCAACAAGCTCGCGATCGCCGTGGCCAAGGGGAATCCGAAGGGCATCAAGACCTTCGCCGACCTGACCAAGCCCGGCCTGAACGTGGTGGTGTGCGCGCAGCAGGTGCCGTGCGGCGCGGCCACGCAGAAGGTCGAGCAGAGCACCGGCAAGTCGCTCAAGCCGGTGAGCGAGGAGACGAACGTCAAGCAGGTGCTGGCCAAGGTCCAGTCGGGCGACGCCGACGCGGGCCTGGTGTACGTCACCGACGCGACGTCGGCCGCGGGCAAAGTGGACAAGGTCGACTTCCCGGAGTCCTCGGGCGCGGTGAACCAGTACCCGATCGCGGTGGTCAAGAACGCCCCGCAGGCGGCGCTGGCGAAGCAGTTCAACGACTTCATCCTTGGCGCCGAGGGCAAGGCCGAACTGGCCAAGATCGGGTTCGGCCCTGGCAAGTAAGGCGGGCGCGGCGGCCGAGACCCGGCCGCCGCACGCCCGGGTTCCGCTGATCCTCTGGTTCCCCGCCGTGGCCGCGCTCGCGCTCGTGGTGCTGCCGGTCGTCGGCCTGCTGGTGCGGTCCGATCTCACCCGGCTGCCGTCGCTGCTGGTCACGTCCTCGTCGCTGAACGCGCTCCGGCTGTCGCTGGTGACCGCCGCACTGTCCACAGTGGCCTGTGTGCTGCTCGGCGTCCCGCTGGCGATCGTGCTGGCCCGCTCCCGGGTACCGGGCGTGCGGATGCTGCGGTCCATCGTCTTGCTGCCGCTCGTGCTGCCGCCGGTGGTCGGCGGCCTGGCCCTGCTGTACCTGCTGGGCCGCAAGGGTTTCCTCGGCATCTTGATCAACTGGCTGACCGGCGAGCAGGTGCCGTTCACGACGGCGGCGGTGGTGATCGCGCAGACGTTCGTGGCGATGCCGTTCCTCGTCGTCAGCCTGGAAGGCGCGCTGCGCGGCTCCGGCGACCGCTACGAGCAGGTCGCTTCGACGCTCGGCGCGCGCCCGTGGACGGTGTTTCGCCGGGTGACGCTGCCGTTGCTGCTCCCGGCGCTGGGTTCCGGCGTGGTGCTGAGCTTCGCCCGCGCGCTCGGGGAGTTCGGCGCGACCATCACGTTCGCGGGCAGCCTGGAAGGCGTCACCCGGACGTTGCCGCTCGAGGTCTACACCCAGGCCGAAGTGGACATCGACAGCGCGGTCGCGCTCGCGTTGCTGCTCATCGCGGTCGCGGTCCTGGTTATCGCGGTCGCGCGGCCGCGGTCGTGGGAAGGCGGGCTGCGGTGACGCTTTCGGCGAAGCTGGCGCTGACCCGCGGCGAGTTCTCGCTCGACGTCGAGTTCACTGTGCCCGGCGGGTCCGTGCTCGCGCTGCTCGGACCCAACGGCTCCGGGAAGTCCACTGTGCTCGGCAGCCTCGCCGGTCTGCTGCCGGTGACCTCGGCCGACGTCACGCTCGCCGATCGGCGCCTGGCCGGGGACGGGGCCGACTTGCCGCCGCACGAACGGCGGATCGGCCTGCTGTCCCAGGACGCACTGCTTTTCCCGCATCTGTCCGCAATGGACAACGTCGCGTTCTCGCCGCGTTCGACCGGTACCGGCCGGGCGGACGCGCGGGCGATCGCCTCGCGATGGCTGTCCGAAGTGGACGCGGCGGAGTTCGCGAACCGGCGGCCGAGCCAGCTGTCCGGCGGGCAGCAGCAGCGGGTGGCGATCGCGCGGGCCTTGGCGTCCGCGCCGGATCTGCTGTTGCTGGACGAACCGTTCGCCGCGCTCGACGTGGACTCGGCGCCGGCGATCCGCGGCCTGCTGCGCCGGGTGCTGCGCGACGGCCCGACCACCGTGCTGGTCACGCACGACCCGCTGGACGCGCTGGCCTTGGCCGACCACGTGGCGGTGATGAACGGCGGCCGGATCGTGGAACGCGGGCCGACGCGGGAGGTGCTCGCGGCGCCTCGGACGCCTTTCACCGCGCGGATCGCCGGGCTGAACCTGGTGTCCGGAGTGGCGGTGGCGGAAGGATTGCGCACGCCCTCGGGCGAGGTGGTGACGGGTTTGCTGACGCCGGACACGGTGGTCGGCGAGGATGCGGTCGCGGTGTTCGAGCCGAACGCCGTCGCTGTCTACCCGCACGACGGCGAGCACCACGGCAGCCCGCGCAACACGGCCGACGCCCTCGTCGCGGCGCTGGAACCGCACGGCCCGGTCATCCGCGTCCGGACCGAGGGCGACGGCTGGGCACACGGCCTGACCGCCGACCTCACCCCGGCCGCGGTCGCCGAACTCGCGCTGGAGCCCGGCTCGGCGGTGACGCTGTCGGTGAAGGCCGCGACCGTAGCGGTGCATCCGGCCGCGGCCTCCTGAGCCACGCCGTCCCGGGAGGTTTCTCCGCTGCCGTTGTGCGCGGCCCTGCCCTGGCAGAGGTGCGTGAGGGGAACCCTGAGGGACTCAGAGTCCCTCAGGGTTCCCCTCACGGACAGCACACTCCCAGCCGCAGCGGTGGCGGATTGCGTTGAGCGGCTGGGGAAAACGCCGCGTTCTGGCGGCACTGCGCCCGCTGCGGAGACACGCCGAGGTGGAGTTGTGGTCCCGGGACGCGCCGAACGCCGCATCGAGTGCGCGCGGTGCCTCCGTTGAAGGCGGCACAGCCGGTGGAGGCCGCGACCGTGGCGGTGCGCCCGGCCGCGGCCTCCTGAGCCGAGCGCCCCCCACGTGCGCTCGGCTCCCGGGTCAGCCGCCGTGGTGGTGGCCGCCGCCCGGGTGGACGTGGAACTTCGCCACCTCGGGCGGGTGCACGACGAACGGCCGCATCATTCCCTCGTCCTCGTGGTCGAGGATGTGGCAGTGGTACATGAACTCGCCGGTGCCGCCGCCGAACTGGCCGGCGACGCTCACCCACTGGCCGGGGTTCACGATGATCGTGTCCTTCCAGCCCTCCTCGTACTTTTCCAGCGGGACGTCGGCGAACCCGTCGATCGGCTTGGTGGTGCGCTCGGAAGCCGGGTCGAACGTCGTGGTGAAGCCGCGCCGGAAGAGCGCCTGGAATTCGGTCAGGTGAATGTGGAACGGATGCGCCGGCCCGCCGTTCGCGACGTGCACGATGTTCCACACCGCCCACTTGTCGTGGTTGATGAAGATGCCGGTGGTGTCGTCGAAGAGCCGCCCGATCATCCGGAACGTCTTGAGCCCGCCCGCCGGGTCCTTGATCTGGATGATCCCCTTGCCGCCCGGATCGGCGTCGACCTGTTCGAGGTCCCACATCTCCGGATGCCCGCTCGCGTTGAGCAGCAGCGCGACCCAGACGTGGTCGTGGTCCTCCGGCAGCGTCGAACCGTGCTTGATCCGGACGTAGGACGTCGAGAGCTTTTCGGGCAGTTCGAACGAATCGTGCTTCGGGCGGCTGTCCACCCGGAACTCCATGACGTCCGGCTCGACCCCGCCCGGTTTGGCGTTGCGCAGCTTGACTTTCCGCCCCTTGAACCGGCTGAAGTCGATCAGCACGTCGAAGCGTTCGGCGGGCGCGACGGTCAAGCCGCCGGACGGCAGCGGCGCGGGCGCGGGCAGCAACCCGCCGTCGGTGCCGATCAGGCGGACAGCGTCGTTCTGCGGCACGTTGTTCTCGTCGACCAGGTTGAGTGTGAAGAACCGGTCGTTGGCCGCGTTCAGCACCCGGAAGCGGTACCACCGCGCGCTGACCTCGAGATGCGGCCAGATCACGCCGTTGACCAGAGTGAACGGGCCGGAGAACGGGATCATCGGCCCGTTCGGCACGTACGGGAACTTGTACAGCAGCTGCCCGGTGAGCCGGCCGGTCGCCGGATCGATGTCGAGGTTGCGGTCGGCGAGGATCAGCGGGAGCTCCCGATCGCCGCGCGGCAGGTCGAGCTCGTCCTCCTCGTCGTCGCGGATCAGGTACATCCCGGCCAGGCCCGTGTGGACGTTGAAGCGCGTGATCGCCATGGCGTGGTCGTGGTACCAGAGCGGCATCGCCTGCTGCCGGTTCTGGTACTCGACGAGCTGCGAAGTGCCCTGGAGACCGGCGTTGTGCGCCCAGCCGTCGTTGCCCGCGTTGGTGCGGGCTCCGTGCAGGTGGACGACGGTCCAGGCGGGCAGGTCCGCGACGCCGTCGACGATCGAGTAACCGGGCCGGTCGAGTTCGCGGCCGGGGCGGGTGGTCGGCCCGTCGGTCACCGGGCCCTGCACGGCGACCAGCGGGATCTTGCCTTCTATTTCGTTCGACCACGATATCCGCAGCTGTTTGCCGCTGCGCACTTCGATTGTCGGACCCGGGAAATGTCCCGCATAAGTCCACAATGTCGTCGGCGGCAATTGCGAGTGCAGCTGCTGCTGCTTCGCCGTCATCGGAATGGTGATCATGTCCTGTCCCCACCACGGCGGCCGCAGTACCGGCGGAACCGGAAGCGGGTCGAGGAACTTGGTCAACCCCCAGGTGGGCCCGGTGATCGGACCCACGGTTGCCGGACGTTCGGCAATTTCTGTCATGTGCTTTCTCCCCTTCAAAGCAAGGGGCAGGAAGAATTGCGCAACGACCATTAAGCCGGTGCTTACGGAAAAGATTCCCCCGAACCCCCTCGGTGACCGGGAGCGCGACTCCCCTCGCGTTGCCCGGCAATTTTCACTGTAGCCGTTTTCCTCGTATGCCGCAGACGTCTCGCGCGCGTGATAGATTTTCGCGCATGAGCGAAGGCCGGTGGACGTATCTCTCCGACATGGACGGTGTGCTGGTCAGGGAGGAACACCTCGTCCCGGGGGCGGACGAGTTCCTCGCCGAACTGCGGGACAACGATATCGACTTTTTAGTGCTCACCAATAACTCGATCTACACCCCGCGCGACTTGCGCGCGCGGTTGTTGCGCACCGGATTGGACATTCCGGAGGAGTCCATCTGGACCTCGGCGCTGGCCACCTCGAAGTTCCTCGCCTCGCAGCGGCCGAACGGCTCGGCGTTCGTGATCGGCGAGGCCGGGCTCACCACCGCGCTGCACGAGGTCGGCTACGTGCTGACCGAACGCGACCCGGACTACGTCGTGCTCGGCGAGACCCGCACGTACAGCTTCAGCGCGATCACCCGCGCGATCCGGCTGATCGAGGGCGGCGCGAAGTTCATCGCGACCAACCCGGACGCGACCGGCCCGAGCGTCGAGGGCTCGATGCCCGCCACCGGTTCGGTCGCGGCGCTGATCGAGCGGGCGACCGGCCGCTCGCCGTATTACGTCGGCAAGCCGAACCCGCTGATGATGCGCTCGGCGCTGCGCAGGCTGGGCGCGCATTCGGAGTCGACGCTCATGATCGGCGACCGGATGGACACCGACGTGCACTCCGGGATCGAGGCCGGGCTGCAGACCATCCTGGTGCTCACCGGCATCTCGAACGAGGAGTCGGTGGAGAATTACCCGTACCGGCCGACGAAGGTGATCGGCTCGGTCGCCGACCTGATCGGGCGAACGCTCGACCCGTTCGGCGAAGGCTGACCGCCCACCGCCCGGGATCAGGGCATATCGTCGAGCGATGAGCGTCTATGTGGTGGGCGACGTCCACGGGCACCGGGACGCCCTGGTTGACGCACTGCGCGCCGAGGGCCTTGTCGACAGCGACGGCAAGTGGGCCGGCGTCGACGACCGGTTGTGGTTCCTCGGCGACTTCACCGACCGCGGCCCGGACGGCGTCGGGGTGATCGATCTCGTGCGCGAACTCCAGGAGCAGGCGGAGGAGTCGGGCGGCTCGGTGCAGATGCTGCTCGGCAACCACGAGATCCTGCTGCTCGGGATGTACCACTTCGGCGACCGCCCGGTGCCGTCCGACTTCGGGCCGCGCAGTTTCGCGCGCAGCTGGGAGATCAACGGCGGCCTGCTGTCGGACCAGGACCGGCTCACCCCCGAGCACATCGAATGGCTCACCGAACGGCCGCTGGTCGCGGTCGACGAGGACCATCTGCTGCTGCACTCGGACACCCTCGAGTACCTCGACTGGGGCGAGGACCTCGACGCGATCAACGCCACCGCGCGCGACATTCTCTCCGGCAGCAACATCGAGGCCTGGTGGGACGTGTGGCGCCGGATGACCACCCGGTACGCCTTCCGCGGCCCGGACGGCGAGGAGAACGCGGACCGCCTCCTCGACGCACTGGGCGGTTCGCGGATCGTCCACGGGCACAGCGTGATCGCCGACCAGCTGGGCATCCACCCGACCCAGATCGAGGGCCCGTACCTCTACGCCGGCGGGAAAGCGCTGGGCATCGACGGCGGCCTGTTCGTCGGCGGGCCGTGCCTCGTGGTGAAGCTGCCCTTCGAGCCGGAGGATTAGTCCGCCGGGGCGTACCGCAGTTCGAGAATCCCGGACGGGAAGGCCGTGCTTTTCACCAGCCGCAGCCGTCGGGCCTCGTCCAGTTCCGGGAAGAGGGCCGCGCCCTTGCCGGTGACGGCGGGCAGCACCCACAGCCGGTACTCGTCGACCGCGCCGAGCTTGATCAGCGAGTGCAGGAATTCGGTGCCGCCCGCGGCGACGAGATCCTTGCCGGGCTCGGCCTTGAGCTTGGCGATCTCCTCCGCGAGGTCACCGCTGGCGATGCGGGTCTCCGGCCAGTCGGCGGTGGTCAGGGTTCTGGAGAAGACGACCTTGGGGATCGTGTTCATGGCCTTGGCCGACGGATGGTCCGAGGTGGGCCAGAAGGCCGCCATGGCCTCGTAAGTGTTGCGGCCCATGAGGAAAGCCCCGGCGTCCCAGAGCTGGTCGACGAAGTATTCCTCCTGTTCGGGGTCGTCGGTGGCCATCATGACGTCGCGGATGCCGTTGTCGGCGTCGGCGCTCTTGCCGTCGAGCGAGACGTAGAAACCCAGGACCAGCTTGCGTGTGGTTGTCATGCGGCTCAGCCTGCTGCCGATGATTTGAGTTGTCAAGACAAAATTATTTTTCGGCTGGAGGTGCTGATCCGCCGCGAGGTGAACCGGGTGTCCGGTTGACCTCGGGCGGATCAGGACCTCACGCGTCCACGATCTCCTTGCCCAGCGGCATCAGCGAGATCGGGATCATCTTGAAGTTGGCCAGTCCCAGCGGGATGCCGATGATCGTGACGCACTGCAGCACCCCGGTGACCAGGTGGCCGATGCTGAGCCACAGCCCGGCGACCAGGAACCAGATCACGTTGCCGACGAACGAGCCGACCCCGGCCTCGCGCCGGTCGACCACCGTGCGGCCGAACGGCCACAGCGCGTAGTTCGCGATCCGGAACGACGCGATGCCGAACGGGATCGTGACGATCAGGACGCAGCAGATGACCCCGGCCAGCAGGTAGCCCAGCGCCATCCAGAAACCGGCGAGGACCAGCCAGATCACGTTCAGAATCAGTCGCATCAGACGTACAGCTCCCCGCTCGCTACGGTGACGGCCTGTCCGCGCAGCAGCACGCGGTCGCCTCGGACTTCGGTGCGCACGGTTCCGCCCCGCGCGGAGATCTGCCGTCCGACGAGAGTGTTCTTGCCCAGCTGCCCGGCCCAGTACGGGGCCAGCGAGCAGTGCGCGGAGCCGGTGACGGGGTCCTCGTCGACGCCTACGCCGGGGCCGAAGAACCGGCTGACGAAGTCGTCGCCCTGCGCGGTGATGATGAGCCGTCCGGTCCAGGTGGCGCGGAGGGCGTCGAGGTCTGGCTGCGCGGTTCGGACCGCTTCGGCGCTTTCGAGCACCACGAAGAGGTTCTCGCGCGCTCGCCCGGTGAATTTCGCGGGCAGGTCGAGGATGTAGGTGAGGTCTTCGCCGGTCTCGACGGGCGGGTCGGCGGGGAAGTCCATCTCGATCCATCCGTCGACCTTGGTGCAGGTCAGCTGGCCGCTGAGAGTGTCGTAAACCTGGTGTCCGCCAAGGACATGCGTGACCGCGATGGTGGCGTGCCCGCAGAGCGAGACCTCGTCGGTCGGCGTGAACCAGCGGAGCGATTTCGCTCCTTCGCCGCTGTTGACGACGAAGGCGGTCTCGGAGTGCTTCATCTCCGCCGCGACCTGCTGCATCCACCCGGCGTCTGCGGGCTGTTCGAGCACGACGACGCCCGCGGGGTTGCCGGCGAAGGCTTGGTCGGTGAAGGCGTCGACGAGGTGGAATTCGTTCTGGGCACTCGGGTCCATGGCACCGATCCTGCTCCGCTGAGCGGGCGAGGGCATCGGGGATTAGCCCTGAATTCTCAGCGCACGCCCTCTTCGATGGTCTCCAGCAGCCATTTCCGCAGGTGTGTGCCCGTCGAAGGCGTGAAATGCAGCCGGAAGCCGCCGTCGGCCAACGGTTCCGAAAACGTCAGGTACCGCCCGCCGTCGGTGTCCACGAACGTCGCCGTCGAGATCGGGCGCAGCGTGCCTTGTCCTGGCCGCAGCGAAAGTTCCACGGTTCCGTGCCGGTGCAGCGGCCACTGCGAGTACCCCGCCAGCGCGTCGCGGTCCTGGCGCGAGGGGGCCGGAGCCGGGGCGTTGCGTTTCGGCGCCGGGGCTTGGGTGATCGCGACCGGGGGAACGGGCAGCGCCGGATACGGCGGGAACATGCTCAGCACCAGATCCACCAGCCGCTCCGGCCGGACCTGCCGGAAGCGGAGGCCGTCGTCGACCTGCTCCGAGAACACGCCGAGACCCTCGCCGATGCACGCGCGGTACAACACCGTCTCGGACGGCAGTTCGGCCGCGCGCACGATGATCAGCACGTCCGGCCTCGTCCAGGCGCGCAGGGTCGCTTCGACGTCCCGGTCGAGTTTCTCCGCGTCGGCGAGGCCCCGGCCGCGCAGCGCGGTCCATGCTTCCTCGGCCAGCCGGTTGTGCTCGGTCATCGTCGCGCCCGCGCTGCGGATCTCGAACGGATGCCACGACGCGGGCAGCCCGGTGCGCCGCACCGCCACGTCGGTCTCGGTCCAGCCCAGGGAAAATTCCTCTGGCAACGTCCCAGTCCCCTCGTGCACGAAACAACCCGCACCGAGGGTAGCGGAACGCGCACGGCGATCGGCCGCTCGTGCGAGCGCACCCCATAACGAGGGTGGCGGAAAGGTCCGAAATCAAGCTTAGACTCAGGCTCGTCGACGAAGACCGCCATCGGGAGGCACCCATGCCTGACGCGCCTGCACTGCCGAGTTACGCCTCCGGGACCTCCAGCGTCCCCCTGCTCGGCGACACGATCGGGGACAATTTCGACCGCACCGTGGCCGCGTTCGGCGACCGGGACGCACTCGTCGACCGTGAGGCAGGCGCTCGCTGGACCTACCGCGAACTCGCCGCCGAGGTCGACACCCTCGCGCACGGGCTGCTCGCGTCCGGCATCGGCAAGGGCGACCGGGTCGGCATCTGGTCGCCGAACCGGGCGGAATGGACGTTCCTCCAATACGCGACGGCGAAAATCGGCGCGATCCTGGTCAACATCAACCCGGCCTACCGTTCGCACGAATTGCAGTACGTGCTCAACCAGGCGGGCATCCGGATGCTCGTGGCGGCGGACAAGTTCAAGACGTCCGACTACGCCGCGATGATCGAGGAGGTGCGGCCGAACTGCCCCGGCGTCGAGGCGGTCGTGCTGCTGGGCACTTCCTCGTGGACCGCGCTGATGGATTCCGGCCGCGGCGGCGACCCGGCGAGGCTCGCGCAACTGCAGGCCGGGCTGTCCGCGGACGATCCGATCAACATCCAGTACACCTCGGGCACCACTGGCTTCCCCAAGGGCGCGACGCTCAGCCACCACAACATCCTCAACAACGGCTATTTCGTCGGCGAGCTGTGCAATTACACCGAGCAGGACCGGGTCTGCATTCCGGTGCCCTTCTATCACTGCTTCGGCATGGTGATGGGCAACCTCGCGTGCACCAGCCACGGTTCGTGCATGGTCATCCCGGCCCCGGCGTTCGACCCGAAGGCGACGCTCGCCGCGGTCGCCGCCGAACGCTGCACGTCGCTCTACGGCGTGCCGACGATGTTCATCGCCGAGCTGAACCATCCGGAGTTCGAGACGTTCGACCTCGGCTCGCTGCGCACCGGCATCATGGCCGGATCGCCTTGTCCGGTCGAGGTGATGAAGCAGGTCATCGACCGGATGGGGATGACTGAAGTGTCCATTTGCTACGGCATGACCGAGACGTCGCCGGTGTCCACGCAGACCCGCGCCGACGATTCGGTGGAGCGCCGGGTGTCCACTGTGGGCCGCGTGGGCCCGCACCTGGAGTCCAAAGTGGTCGATCCGGAAACCGGGCTGACCGTGCCGCGCGCACTCCTGGCGAACTGTGCACCCGCGGCTATTCGGTGATGCTCGGCTATTGGGAGGAACCGGAAAAGACCGCCGAGGCGATCGACGAGGCGCGCTGGATGCACACCGGCGACCTCGCGATCATGGACGACGAGGGCTACCTCAACATCACCGGCCGGATCAAGGACATGGTGATCCGCGGCGGCGAGAACATTTACCCGCGCGAGATCGAGGAATTCCTCTACACGCACCCGGATGTGCTGGACGCACAGGTGATCGGCGTGCCGGACGTCAAGTACGGCGAGGAATTGATGGCCTGGATCCGCATGCGCGAGGGTGCGGAAGCGCTGACCGCGGAAGCGGTGCGCGAGTTCTGCCAGGGCAAGCTGGCGCATTACAAGATCCCGCGTTATATCCACGTGGTGGAGGAATTCCCGATGACGGTGACCGGGAAGGTGCGGAAGGTGGAAATGCGCCAGCAGTCGGTGACTTTGCTCGGGCTGGAGCAGGCGGCGTCGCAGAAGCACGCGTGAGCTTGGTGAGTGTTTATGGCGGTTAGAGCGAGCGCCCCAATGAGGTTTTCTCAGTGGTGAGGTGTGCGGCGGGTTCGTTGTAGCACCGCCTGGCCAGGGGATGCGGAGCACCGCCTGGGGCCAGCCGGGCCGTGTGGCTCCGTCCCTGCCGAAAGTCCGTGAGGGGAACCCTGAGGGACTCAGAGTCCCTCAGGGTTCCCCTCACGGACCTCGGCATCACGCGTCAG
>NZ_JBHZAG010000065.1:5041-59657 GCF_042754125.1 Amycolatopsis sp. NPDC059235 | reverse complement strand
CCCGCCTTGACAAGCACCCCCAGACCGTCAGCACAATCAAGCTTCGGGGTGCCCCACGCAACCACCACGGCAAGGTCGCCGCCAGGCGACGAGCCGCCTACCCACCAGCAGCCTCCGCCGCCACAACCTCCTCCGCATCCTCAAGCCGAGCAGCCAAATTAGCCCGAGCCCTCCCCACTTCCCCCGCCACCAGCAACTCCGCGAACTCCTTGTGCACAGCCAACCGTTCCTTGAGGTTCTCCCGAACCAACGCCTCCTGCTGCTCGGTAGCCGTGATCACCAACCGCAGCTTCTCCATCAAATGCCGATGCGCGTCAGTCAAATGCCGCGACCCCAGCAGCTCCACAACCTCGACATGACACCGAATATCAGCCTGCACAAACCCGGTCACATCATGCGCGTGGACAGTCTTCTCCAACTCCCGCACCGCATCGGCGACCCGCTCCAGCTGCTCAGCCGAAGCATGCGCGGCCGCCTCCACCCCGCCGAGCTCCAGGAACCGCCGAGCCCGATAGATGTCCCGGACTTCCTCAGGACTCAACGTGGTCACCTGAAGCACCCGAGTAGCCGGATGCCGGGTAAGCAAACCGTCGATCAGCAAGGTATTGAGCGCCTGCCGGATCGTCGCCCGCGAGGCCCCGAGATCCTCGGCGACCGCGTCCTCGGTCACCGGCGTCCCCGGGCTCAGCTCCCCGCCGAGAATGCGCTCCCGCAAAATCGCCGCACTCTTCTCGGCGACTGTCTCCCGCTGAATTCGGCCCATACCCCCCGGTTCCCTTCTCGAACAAACGTAGATTCGATCCTACTGCTCACCCGGCCGGCGAGGCGGCTGTGCGGGGGCGTGCCGGACCCCGGACGCGAGCAGCCGATCCGGCCGAAACTCCGCGAGCAGGTCCTGAACCACGCCGTCGTACACCTCCGCGGCCACCAAATCGCCCAGCAACGGCGCGAGCGTCACCCCGCTGTGCGTAGCGACCACGTAAAGCCACGGGCGGGAAGGCACCGGCCCGGCGACAGTAAGCCCGTCCGAGGGAAGCGCCCGCTGCCCGACGCGCAACTCCGACACCGTCGCGGCCCGGCTGTGCCGCAGCACGCCCGCGAGCCGGTCGAGCAGTTCCTCGGCAAGCGGCGAATCCGTCGCAGGGACAGCCCGGGGATCCGCGGTCTGATCCAGGTCGAGCGCCTGCAACTGCAACCGCCCCGCGCCGTCCGGACGGACGTTGAGCCGCGACGTAGTGAGCAATCCGGACAACGCCACCGGCACCGGACTGGTGACCGCGAGGTATCCGACCGTCGCATCCCCGGGACGGGTGAACGTCTCCATCGCCAGCGGAATCTCCGCCTGCGCCAGCAGCTCCCCGGTCCACCGCCCGACACAGCTGACCACCCGATCGCAGCCGAGCGCCGTGCCGTCGGCGAGGCGCAGCACCGGCCGTCCGGCGTCGAAATCGAACGCCTTCACCTGCGCCCCGCTGACCACCTGCACGCCAAGGTCCTCGGCCGCCGTGAGCAGATGAGCCAGGTAGAGCTGCGGGTAGCAATGCGCTTCGCTGGGGAAGTAAACGATCGGGCCGGCGTCGAGCGGAACCAGCAAGTCCGGGACAAGCTGCCGCGCACGTTCCGCGGTGACCTGTTCGACCGCGTAGCCGTGACCGGTCAACCGGGCCATCCGCTGTTCCAGCTCGGCCGCATGTGCCGGGTCGGTCGCGACCTCGAGGTGCCCGCCGGTGTTGAGCCAGCCGCCGCCGGTGGCTTCGGCGAGACGCCGGTGCGCCTCCATGCCCGCGAGGTTGAGGTCGTAGTAGGCCTGGGGTTCCTTCTTGTTCGCGTTGACCCAGGCATAGCTGGTCGACGACGTGCCCGCGCCGGGCACGTGCTGGTCCACGACGGTGACCCGGGCGCCGCGGCGGGCGAGCTCGGTGGCGACGGACAGGCCGATCACCCCGGCCCCGATGACGACGATCTGCACGGAACGCAGCCCCTTTCCAGGCGCGGAGGAATTCACAGGACTTTCCCGAGAAATGCTTTCGTCCGCGGATGTCGCGGATCCGTCAGCACCTGTGCCGGATTTCCGCTCTCGACCACGACCCCGCCGTCGATGAACACCGCGTGGTCGGCGACCTCCCGCGCGAAGCCGATCTCGTGAGTGACCACGACCATCGTCATGCCCGAGCGGGCGAGGTCCTTCATCACGTCGAGGACCTCGCCGACGAGTTCCGGGTCGAGCGCGGACGTCGGTTCGTCGAACAGCATCAGTTTCGGTCGCATGGCAAGGGCTCGCGCGATCGCGACCCGTTGCTGCTGGCCGCCCGAGAGCGCGCTGGGATACGACAAGGCCTTGTCGGCGAGCCCGACCCGGTCGAGCAATTCCAGCGCCCGTTTCCGGACGGCTTCCCGTTTCTCCCGCCGGACGCCGACCGGAGCCTCCATGACGTTCTGCAACGCGGTCATGTGCGCGAAAAGGTTGAACCGCTGGAACACCATGCCGATCTCGGCACGCCGCCGCTGGACCGCGGAAGGCGGCAGTTCGTGCAGCCGTCCGTTGCGCTCGCTGTAGCCGACCAGTTGGCCGTCGACGTACAGGCGGCCCGCGCTCAGCGTTTCCAGATGATTGATCAGCCGGAGAAAGGTGGATTTCCCGGATCCCGAAGGCCCCAGCAGCGTCATCACCTCGCCGCGGCGCACTTCGAGATCAATTCCCTTCAACACGGCGGCGGAACCGAAACTCTTGCAGACGTTCACCGCCTCGACCATCGGTGCTTCGCGGCTCGTCTCGACGGCGGTCATCGGCCCGCCGAAGGGATCTCAACCGCCGCGCGCCGGGACACGGCCCGCTCGCTGCGATTGAACCGGCGTTCCAGGAAATGCTGGCCGACGTTGAGCACCGACGTCATCAGCAGATACCACAGCGACGCGGTGATCAGCAGCGGAATAGTCTTGAAGTTCGTGGAATAGACGAGCTGCGCCGAGTACAGCAATTCCGGGAAGGCCAGCACGCTCACCAGGGACGTCGTTTTGAGCATGGTGATCACCTGGTTGCCGGTCGGCGGGATGATCACCCGCATCGCCTGCGGCAGCACGACGCGGCGCAAGGTGCGCAGCCGCGACATGCCGAGCGCCTGCGCCGCCTCGGTCTGGCCGCGATCGACCGACAGGATCCCCGCCCGGACGACCTCGGCCATGTAGGCGCCCTCGTTCAATCCCAGCCCCAGAATCGCCGCGATGAACGGCGTGATCAGGACATTGGTCGGCGCGGACACGAACTGCGGCCCGAACGGGATGCCGATCCCGAGCCGCGGGTACAGCGCCGAGGCATAGCCCCAGAACAGCAACTGGACGAACACCGGCGTGCCACGGAAGAACCAGATGTAAAGGGAGGCAAAGCCTTTCATCGCCGGATTCGCCGACAGCCGCAACACCGCGAGCACGACGCCGAGCACGATCCCGATCGCCATCGCGATCACCGTCAGCTCGATCGTTTTCCCCAGCCCGGCGAGGATTTCGCCGGACCCGAGGTAGTTCCCGACGACGTCCCAGCCGAAGTTCTTGTTGGTGAGCAGGGTGTGGACGAACATCGCCGCCAGCACCGCCGCGACCGCGTAGGTGACCCAGCGCCCGGGACGGCGCAGCGGCACTACCGGTTCTTCCTGGATCCGTGGCGCACTTATCGCTGTCATGTTCCCGTTTCCCTTCCGGGGTCGACGATTTCGCGGCTACGACTGCGCGCCGTTGATCTCCGACTTGTCGATCGCGATCTTCTCCAGGTTCCACTTCTTCAGAATCGCCTGGTAAGTGCCGTTCTTGAGCAGCACTCCGATCGCCTCGTGCACCGGTTCCACCAGCTTGCTCCCCTTGGGAAAGGCGACCCCGCCCGGATTCGGATTGCGGAAGAACGGCCCGGCGGTCTCGAAAACGTCCTTCTGCCGCGCCGCGACCTCCAGCAGCGGCGGAGCGTCCTCCATGACGCCGTCGATGCGCCCGCTCTGCAGCGCGAGCTGCGCCTGCGGCCCGTTCTGGTAGACCTCGACCTTCGCGGCCTGCTTCCCGGCAGCCGCGCACTTCGCCGCCTGCGACGGCAGGAAACTGGTCTGCTGCAGGGATCCCCGGATCACGCCGACGCGCGCGCCGCACACCTGGTCGGCCTTGAGCTGCGCCGGATTCCCGGATTTCACCAGCACCAGCGTGCCGTTCCAGTAGTAGGTGGCCAGGTCGATCGTGCGCTCGCGTTCTTTGGTGTCACCGATCGACGACATCGCGAGGTCGACCTTGTTCGACGTCAGCGACGGAATGATCGCGTCGAACGATGTGTTGACGAATTCCACCCGGACCCCCAGCACGCCGCCGATCGCGTTCGCCAGATCCGGGTCGAGCCCCACGACGTTGCCCGCCTGAACCGATTCGAACGGCGGATACGTCTCGTCCATCGCCACCCGGAGCGCCCCCGCGCTCCGGATCTCCGCGGGAAGCTTGGCCGCCAGCGCCGCGTCCTTGGTGACCGCCGGAATGGCGACCTCCGAAGACGACGCCGCCGGCCCGGCCGCGTCCCCGCCTGCCGAAGAACTCGCTCCGCACCCCGTCAGAGCAGCGCAAACAGCGACAGCGCCAGTGACGAGCAGGGCGACTCCACGTCGGTTCATACTGTCTCCTTGTCATTCTGTCTCACTGTCTGACAGGAGACTCTCCATGACGGGACCCCACGGGTCAAGAAGCAAAAAGTCGATCTGGGAACGCGGGATTCGCGCCGGAGACCGGTTCGAGGGCCGGAAGCCTCCCATTCCCGGGCACTGTTCCTCTGGCCACGATGGACGCCCGCTTCTAGCGTCGCGGTTCGTGCAATCCTCCGGAAGGAGTGACGCCGACTGTGGTGATCGAGCAGGAGCTGGCCAAGATCTACGAAGCGATCCGGACCCGCGCGCTGGCCGAGGGTTCGCCGGTGTCGTTGCGGCATGTCGCCCAGGTGTGCCGGGACGTGCTGGCGGCCGACGGGGTCGGGGTGCGGCTGGCCGACCGGCTCGGTCTCGGCGAACCCGCCTACGCCACCGACCCGCGCGCCGAACGGCTGCTCGAACTCCAAGTGACGGTGGGAGAAGGTCCGGGGCTGACGGCGCTGCGGCGCAGGTTCGCGGTGCTGTCCGCGGATCTGGACGAGCCGCGGCGTTTCCGGCAGTGGCCGATGTTCGCGCCCGCCGCGGTCGAGGAGGGACTGCGCGCGGTGTTCGCGTTCCCGCTGACCACCGGGGCGGCGTCGCTGGGGGTGCTGGAGTTCTACCGCGAGGCCGGGCGGTCCCTGTCCGACGCCGAACTCGACCTGGCGCTCACGATGGTCCAGATCATGACCGGCCATCTGCTCGCCCGGGTGGCGCTCGCGTCGTCGGGCGAGGCGGAGGCCATGGTCGACGAGGGGCTTTACCGCCGCTGGCGCGCCGTGCACAGCGCCACGGGAAGGGTTGCGGCGCAACTGGGCTGCCCGGTCACCGAGGCGTTGCTGCGGTTGCGGGCCTACGCGTATGTCAGCGGCCAGCGGTTGTCCAAGGCGGCCGACGACGTGAACGCGGGCGTGCTGCAGCTGCCCCCCGATCATCCGTCGTGGCGCCGCGACGACGACCGCGGGGACGAAGGCACCGGCCAGGACGGCGAAAGCGGGAGGCGGACGGAATGAACGAACTGAGCGGCGAGTGGGTCCCGATCCTGCTGGAGGCGGCCCGGACGGTGACCGCCCGGCGGGCCGGGCTGGACGCGGCCTACCTGCTCACCGGCATCTGCACCCGATTGCCCGGCGTGGACGAGGCGATCGTGCTGCTGCCCGACGGCCGCGGCCGCGGGATCCCGCTCGCCGGGACCGACTGGCCGCTGTTCGACGATCTGCTCGCTTTCCGGGCCGACGAGGACCTGTGCGGGGCGGCCGGGGAAGACGAAGAGAAAGCCACCGTTCACCTCGACCTCGCCGGTCAGGGCGGCCGGTGGCCAGGACTCGCGCGGTTCGCCGCCGCACACGGGATCGTCGCCGTGCACACGGTCCCGATGGAGGCGTTCGGCGCGGTCGTCGGAACGGTCGTGCTGACCAGCCGCGAGCAGCGGACGCTGTCCGCCGGAGAAATCGCGTTCGTACGAGGCTGCGCCGGGATCGCCGCGGCGGGCCTGCTGGCCGACGCCGTCGCCGAAACCCTGCCGTCCGCCGTCCTCCGGCTGACGCGCCACACCGCGCAGCAGGACCAGATCGCGGTCTGGCAGGCCGTCGGAATGCTCGCCACCCGCCGCGGCGTGGACCTCGCCGCGGCGGAGGCGATGCTGCGCGCGCACGCCCGGGGCCTGGCCGAGCCGCTCGTGCACAGCGCCGAGCGAGTGGCGGGCGGCGGCGCGGACGAGGTCGCCGGTCCCGGGCACGACACCCGGATCCTGGTGGTGGACCCGGACCGCTTCACGGTCAGCTGTTTGTCGGACGCATTGCGCGCGGCCGGATTCGACGTCACCGCAGTCGTTTCCGCGGCAGCGGCGCCAACCGCGGCTCCTCCTCCCGTGGCGATCATCGACCAGACGGCCGCAGGCGCGAGCGACTTGATCCGGTCGCTCTCCGAAGGACCGGGCACGCAGGTGATCGTGATCTCGCCGGCGGCGGTCCGGCAGACGCCGCCCGCCTCCGCCCGGCTGCTGCCCAAACCGGTCCACCCGTCGCAGGTACTGGCCCTGGTGCGCGATCTGCACCCCGCCGCCCGGCGAGCCGCGTGATGAAGCAGCGACTGGCCAGCGGTTGCGAACGGCTGGACACGATCCTGGGCGGCGGGCTGATCGACCCGTCGATCACGCTGCTGGCGGGAGCACCCGGGTCCGGCAAGACCGTGCTGGCCCAGCAGTACGCCTTCGCCAACGCCGACCCCGCCCGTCCCGTGGTGTACTTCAGCACCCTCACCGAGCCACTGACCAAGATCACCCAGTTCCTCGACGGTCTCGCGTTCTGCGCGCCGGACCGGATCGGGACCTCGGTGCTGTTCGAGGACCTCGGCGACGTGGTGACCGAGGGCGGGCTGAACGCCGGCCTCGCCCGGCTCGCCGAGGTCGCGACCCGCACCCGGTGCGGGATCCTGGTCGTCGACAGCATCAAAGCCCTTCGCTACGCCGCCCTGGACCAGGCCGCCTACACGCGGTTCCTCTACGAACTCGCCGGACGGCTCAGCGCGCTGGCGACCAGCACCCTGTGGCTCGCCGAATACGACAGCGCCGAACTGGCGTCCTCGGCGGAATTCACCATCGCCGACGCCACCATCGCGCTGTCCACCCAGGCCACCGGCCAGCGCACCAACCGCGCCCTGCAGGTGCTCAAGCTCCGCGGCAGCACGTTTCTGCCGGGCTGGCACACTTACCGGATTTCCGAAGACGGGCTGGACGCCTTTCCCCGGCTCAGCGATCCCGGCGACGGCGACGGCACCGTCGACCCGGCGAGCACCGCACGCGCGAGCTCGGGCATTCCCGGCCTCGACGCCATGCTGGGCGGTGGATTCTGGCCCGGTTCGAGCACCATCGTGGCCGGGCCGCCCGGCTCCGGGAAGACCGTGATCGGCCTGCACTTCGCGTTCCACGGCACGGAACTGGGCCAGCACAGCACTTTCACGACGCTGCAGGAAAACCCGCTCCAGCTCAACCGGGCCATCCGCAGCCTGGGCTGGGACCCGAGGTCCGAGGCCGTCGCGCTGCGCTGCGAATCCCCCAACGACATCTACATCGACCAGTGGTTCTACGACCTGCTGGACTCGCTGACCGCGAGCCAGACCCGCAGGCTGGTCATCGACAGCCTCACCGACCTCGCCGCGGCGTGCGACGACGACCAGCGGTTCAACGAGTTCCTGCACTCCCTGCTGGGCCGGTGCTCCCAGGTGGGCATCACGACGCTGCTCACCCTGGAGATCCCGGACCTGTACGGGCAGGCGGGCCTGTCCGGCACCGGGATCTCGCACCTGTCCGACAACGTGATCCTGCTGCAGTACCAGCGCACCGGGGCGCGCATCGACCGGGCGCTGACCGTGCTGAAAACCCGGGCCAGCCCGAACCTGCCCTACACCACCGCGTTCGAGGTCACCGGCCAGGGAATCGTCATGGACGGCAGGCCTGATCTGTCCGTGGCGCCTTAAGGCCGGTCGGCCTCGTCCGGCTGTGCGAGGGGTTCGGCCAGGTCCAGTTCGAGCCGGACGTTCGCGGGAATCCCTTCCGCTGTTGGAGATTCCGGTGCCCTCGGCTAGCTGTGCGGTGCCTGCCCTGAAGCGACCCGCAGATCGGATGCGCTGCTTCCACACCCCGGCAGTTCCCGGAACAGCAACGCATTCCGGCGAGTTCGCCGGAGGCCGCACCGCCTCCTGGACCGACCGGCGCGCCGTTCCGGCAACGGCGCGGTCCCGCCGGGCTCCCACTCGGCCGGTGCGGTACCCGGAGCTGATCGACCAGGTGGAGCTGTTGCGCGGTATCGCGGAAGGCCGCGGGGGTTCGGCTGGATCTGGACGTGCTGATGCGGGTGGACCAACTGCTGGGCAGCTTCGTGCAGACCGATCAGCGGCTGGGCCGGTTAACTGAATCGTGACAGGCGGTGCCGCCAGCGGTAAACGGGCGCCGCGACGCTGGCGGGCATGAAAGCAGCCGAGAGCCGGAAGCGTTCGGTCAACCGGGAACTGGTCGAACTGGCGGCGTTGTTCTTCGCCACCGGGATCGCCGATCTGTTCGTCAGCACTCTCTCGAACAACCGCGTCGGGCCCGCGCTGCTGTTCGCGTTGGGCGGGCTGTTCATCGTCTCCGCCACCTTGCGGCACCGCTGGAGCCACCGGCGGCCGCGGCGCGCCGCCGTGCCCGAACCGGCCGACGCGACGGAATGGCGTCTCCGCGCGACCGTGCGCGACGTGCCGGGAAGCCTGGCCGCCCTCACCGCGACCCTGGCCGCGCACCGCTACGACATCGCGGCCATGCAAGTCCTCGCCGTGCCCGACGGCGCCGTCGACGAATTCCTCCTCCGCGCCCCGGACGGCACGACCGGAGCCGACCTCGCCGAAGCGGCCCGGTCCGGCGGCGGCGACCACGTCTGGGTCGTGCGAGCGGACGTGCACGAACTCGTCGACCTCCCGACCCGGATGCTCGCCCTCGCCGGACAGGCGGCCGCCCCGGGAGCCGATCTCGCCCAGCTGATCGGCACGCTGCTCGGCCCGTCCTGCACGGTCCGGCGGAAAACCGGCCGCCGCGGACGGGACGAGCGCTTGACCGGCACCACCATGCTGCTGCACGGCGGCGCCGGCGAACTCCTCGAAGCGCACCGTCCTTCGCTGCCGTTCACCCCCGCCGAATTCGCCCGGGCCCAAGCTCTCGTCCGCGTGTTCCGCCAGTCTGTCTCCCGCGCCGAGGACGCTCCCCCGTCCGATGCAGACCCCTTGCCGCGCACAGGAAATCCCGCACCGATCGGCTGTCTCGCGCCGGGCCGCCCCGACGAGCAGTGACCGCGACGGATCAGAGTGACCGAGGCGAGTCGCGAGTGGGTTCTGCCGCCTGGGATTGCGTGGCTGCCCAGCTGGCGAGGAGTTTGAGCCGGTCCTCCGATTCGGTGCCGGGTTCGGCGGTGTAGGTGATCAGGTCGTGCTTGGCAGGGCCAGACAGGGGCAGGTCCAGGGATTGAAAGGTCAGCTCCAGGCGGCCGACCTCAGGGTGCTGAAGCCGTTTGACGCCGTCGTGGCGGATCAGGACGTCGTGCGCGGCCCATTGCTCGCGGAACTCGGGGCTGAGGGTGCACAACTCGCCGACGAGTTCGCGCAGTGCCCGGTCGCGGGGCTCGCGCCCGGCCTCGGCGCGCAGGAGAGCGGCGGTGGCGTTGCCGGCGGCCTCCCAGTCGACGAAGAGGTAGTGCACGCCGGAGTCGAGGAAGATGTAGCGGGCGATGTTGGGGCGGCCGCGCTGGTCGACGGTGGCACTGTCGAACATCGGCGCGTAAAGGGCTCGGGCCAGCGGGTTGCTAGCGACGAGGTCGGTGCGGCCGTTGCGCACGAACGCCGAGGACATGGTCATGGAGTCGAGCAGCCACTGGACCCGGGGCAGCACCTCGACGTCCTTGCGCCGCGACGGCGCGCGGCTCGCGGACCTGGCCAGATCGAACAGGTAGGTGCGTTCGTCGTCGTCCAGCCGCAGCGCGCGGGCGACCGCATCGAGGACGGCGTCGGACACGCCGCCGATGTGCCCCTTCTCCAGCCGGGTGTACCACTCCGTGCTCACGCCGGCCAGTACCGCGACCTCCTCGCGGCGCAGCCCGGGGACCCGGCGCCGGGCGCTGGTCGGCAGCCCGGCCTCCGCCGGGGTGATCTTGGCGCGCCGGCTGGCCAGGAAGTGCCGGATTTCGCCGCGGTTTCCGGGCTGCTGCTCCATGCCTTCCACGGTAACCGCCGGTCGCGGCGCGAAGGGGGTCGAAGTCCTACCCCCGATAAGCACGCCCTTCTCCGGCGACGGCCGGCGCAGTCTCCTGAAGCTCGAACGATCCCAGTAGCGAATGGAGTCAGCGGACATGACGAGCAAGACGGTGGCACTGGGCACGTGGGCCTGGGGAGACAGCGGAGAGACGGGCGACGGCTATTTCGGCAGCCAGCTGACCGCGTCCGGCCTGCGAGAGGTCGTCGAGAAGGCACACGCGAACGGCTTCACCCTGTGGGACACCGCGGTGGTCTACGGCATGGGCCGATCCGAGACGGTCCTCGCTCAGGCGCTGAAAGGCTACGCCCGCAGCGAGTACCAGCTGTCGACGAAGTTCACCCCGCAGATCGCGGGCGACAGCGACAACTCGGTCGCGGACATGCTGGAGCAAAGCCTCGACCGGCTGGGCACGGACTACGTGGATCTGTACTGGATCCACAATCCCGCCGACGTGGCCCGCTGGACGCCGCTGCTGGTCCCGCTGCTGCGGAGCGGCCGGGTCAAGCAGGTCGGCGTCTCCAACCACAACCTGAAGGAGATCGCGCTCGCCGACCAGATCCTCGGCGAAGCCGGCTTCCGGGTGGAGGCGGTCCAGAACCACTACAGCCTCCTGTACCGGAGCTCCGAGCGCGCGGGCATTCTCGAACACTGCCGCGAGCACGACGTGCGGTTCTTCTCCTACATGGTCCTCGAGCAAGGGGCGCTGACCGGCAAGTACAGCCCCACCCGTCCGTTGCCGGCGGGCAGCAGCCGGGCGGCTGTGTACAACGACCTCCTGCCGCAACTGCAGGCACTCACGGACCGAATGGGAGCGATCGGCGCGGACCGGGGCGCGTCGGCCGCCGACGTCGCCACCGCGTGGGCCATCGCCAAGGGGACCACGCCGATCATCGGGGTCACGAAGGCGGGTTACCTCGACGGACTGGTCCGCGCTCAAGGCATCGCGCTCGCCGACGAAGAGATCGCGGAACTGGAGTCGCTGGCCGATGCCGCGGACGTCGACACGCGCGGCAGCTGGGAGCACGACATGTAGGGAATGCGGCTTCACGGTAGCGCTGGCGCTACCGTGAAGCCGGGGGCTGAAGGCATGTTGGCGGGCGCCGCCGGTTTCTAGTGTCGTCGGCATGGAAACTTCCCGCAGCCGCCAAGCCGGCGGCCCGGCCGTCACGACCCTGCTCGGCCTGTTCTTCGTCGCCGGCGCCGCCACGAACTCGATCGGCGGCTTCACCGGGCTGGACCCCATGTTCCGGATGACTTCCGGTGCGATCGCGGTGGCTTGCCTGCTGATCCTGATCGTGCGCCTCGTCTTGCGCCGCAAGGACGAGCGCCGGTGTTGACCAAGGCGCCAGCCGCGTTGCCGCTGTCGCGTTCAAGTCTTTGCCGTTGAATGCCAACACTGAACGAGGAAACCCATGATCACCGCTGTGCCCTTCGTCCTGACCGCCGCACTGCTCGCGCCCGCCGCACCGGCCGCGGCTGACCCCGTTCGCGCCGTCGCGCAAGAAACGGTCTCGGCAGGCGCGACCGGAGTGCAGATCCGAACAGTCCACAACGGACACTCTCGCACCGTGACCGCCGGAGTGTCCGAACTGGACTCCCGGCGGCCGGTCTCGCCGACCGGCCGGTTCCGGATCGGCAGCACGACCAAGTCCTTCGTGGCCACTGTGGTCTTGCAACTCGTCGCTGAACACCGGATCGGGCTCGACACCTCCGTCGAGAAATACCTTCCCGGGCTCCTGCCGCACGGCAACGAAATCACCGTGCGGATGCTCCTGCAGCACACCAGCGGCCTCTACAACTATCTCCGGACGATCTCGCTGACGGGCGCCGAACTGGAGAAAATCCGCTACCAGCACCATTCGCCGGAGTCGCTGGTGGCCATCGCGACCGCGCGGCCGCTCGATTTCCCGCCGGGCAGCGAATTCTCGTATTCCAATACCAATTACCTCGTGCTCGGCATGCTCATCGAGCGAACCACCGGACATGCCTGGGGCGACGAGGCGGTCAAGCGGATCCTGCGCCCGCTCGGCATGCACCAGACGGTGATCCCCGGCGACCGCACCCGGATTCCCGGTCCGCACGCACACGGATACCAAGAGATGAACGAGAAGCTCGTCGACGTCACCGAACTGAACCCCAGCATCGCCGGCGCCTCGGGCGAGATGATCTCCACCACCGCGGATCTGGACAAATTCGTCCACGCACTCGCGCTGGGCCGGCTGGTGCCCCCGGCGCTGCTGGGGCAGATGACCACCCCGCGATCGGCGGCCGAGGAGTACGGGCTGGGATTGCAGACCCGGACCACTCCGTGCGGGATCCCGGTTTTCGGGCACACCGGCGGGATTCCCGGGTACGGAACGATCGCCTTCACCAGCGCCGACGGGAAGCACCGGGTGGAGGCTTCGCTGACGCTCGGGCGCGGGCCCTCGAATGACGCCTTCTACTCGTTGATCGACAAGGTGATCTGCGCCTGAGCCAGGCAGGGGGCATCGGTCTCGCTGGCATCGATCCGCGTCTCGGAGAAGAGATCGAACGGAACGAGTATTTCAACGCTCGGTAACGCGATCCGGGATCCCGCCGTCTGTCTTGGTACAGACGAGGAGTTCACGCGATGACCGATTCCCCTTCCGGCGGCCCCGCGCCGTGGCCGGGCGCTCCGCCCGCCGCGTTCCCGTGCCCGTACTGCGCGCAACCGGTCCCGGCGGGCACGGTGCTGTGCTGGCGATGCGGCAACCGGCTGGTTCCGGCGGCCGCCCCGGGCGACACCGTCCGGCGGTTCGCCGCCGCGACCGGGCTCGCCACGGGCGGCGTGCTGGTCGGCGTGTCGCCGGTCCTGCCGTGGTTTCAGGCGGTGCTGCTGGGGAACGCGAGCCTGTTCGACGTCGCTGGCCTGGCGAGCAGCCGGACCGTGCCGCTCGTCTTTCTTCCGGTGGCTCTGGCGGTCTGCGGGGCCGCCGCGATCGTCGCGGCTGTCGTGCTGCGGGAGGGCGTCGCGGCCCGAGCGACGGGCTTCGTCCTGTTCGGCGTCTCCGGAATCCTGGGCGGACTGCTCCTCGTCGGTCTGCTGAGCGGTGTCGCCAGCGCCGGCGGCCTCCTGCGCATCGGGCTGGGCCCCTGGGTCAGCGTCGCCGGCGCGCTCTTGATGCTCGTCGGCGCGATGGTGCCGCAGCCCGCCGCCCGACCGCCGAGCGCTTCCGGCCACGCCGTCTTCTCCAGCATCGCCTGCACGGTCGCTATCGTGGTCGCCGCGCTGGGATTGACTGCCGCCACCGGCATCGACAGAGCGACCCATGCCACCGCGGACAGCACGACAGAACCAGCCCTGACCACTCCTTCGTCGTCGGAACCCGCTCTCCCGGCACCGTCCACCAGCGACCCGCAGCCCAGCACCTCGACCTCCACCGCGACTTCCACCACGACCGAGGAATCAGAGCCGCCGGCCGCCCCGCGCACCACCCTCGCCGACGCCGAAGCGGTCGTCCAGGCGAAGGGATACCGCCCCTATCCAGGCACCTCCTGGGAATCGGCCGACGGACTGCAGGTCATCCTCGCCACCATCGCCGAGTCGGGCGACGGCTACGCGAACCGGGCCTTCTTCTTCCACGACGGCAAATACCTCGGCACCGACACCTCGGTCGACAGCGCCGGCATCCAAGAGGCGTGGTCCACCGACACCACCGTCGCCCTCTCCTACGAGCTCTACAACGCCGAAGACCCGCTGTGCTGCCCGACCGCCAACACGGCGACGGTCCGCTACCACTGGACCGGAACCCGCCTCGTCCCCCTCGACGCGATACCGTCCTCCGACCCCACCGCAAGCCCGAGCCGCCGCTGACCGCCGAGCTCAGCCATGAGCAGGCCCGCCGGATCCAGAAAACCCTGCGGGATACCTGGTCAAGACCGGCCCATTTCCCACTGCTGTCAGGCTTTCCGCGAACTCAAGAGCAGCAGGCAGCCGATCGCGACCGCCGTCACGAGACCGGCGACGAGCAGCTTGGGATCGAGGCTGGTGGTCGCGGCAGCCTGAGCGACCGGCGGTACCGCAGCCGACGTCGAAGGGACCGCCGACTGGCTTGACGCCGCTGAAGTGACCACTGTGGACGGTGGAGTCGTAGCGGTCGGCACAACCGGAGGCGCTGCCACAGCGGTACGGCTGGGAGCGGCACGCGAAGCAGGTGCGGGAGAAGGGGTTCGAGGAGGCGGGGAGGCCGCAGGCTGGACGATGACCTGCGCTCGCATGTCCGGGTGCACCGAGCAGTAGTACGAGTAAGTACCGGGCGTGCGAAAGGTGTAGTTCCAGCTTTGCCCCTGGGACAGCTGCGGGCTGCGGAACGCGACGGGCGCGCTGGTGGTGACCACGTCGTGCGGAGCGGTGTCGTGCTGGATCCAGGTCACAGTGTCGCCGACGTGCACGGTCAGCGACGCGGGCGAGTAGGCGTAGTCCTGCATCATCACGGTCTGAGCCGCCGCGGCCGACGCCGTCACCGGAGCCGCGAGCGTAAGCAGGACCACGGCGGCAAACAGAGCGAGAAAGCGTTTCATTGAACGAACTCCCCGGCGAACTCGACGCGGATCGGCAGCCGGACGAGCAGTCGCGCGAACCGGCCGGAAGTCCTCAGTGGACGTCGTGGCGGCGGCAAGGTCCCGCGCAGCCACAGGATGACGCGATCCGGTCCGGCCTCGCGAAGGTCGCCGCCGAGCACCAGATCGCGCGATGAGTCTCCGAAGTCGAGCCGTCCGGCGAATTCGACCGGCGGGCGTTCGGCGATTTCCTCGCCGGTGAAGTGCACCTCGCCCAGTTCCCGGGTGACCATTGAGGACGGAAGCGGGAAGGCGGACCGGAAGGACGAGCCGTCGATTTCCGCGGTGAGGCCGCTGCCTTCCGGGTCGCGGGCGAACGTGGCCCGGCGGACGGTCAATCGCCCGCGCAGCACGGGGATTCCGAGCAGCCGCTGGGTCAGTTCCAGGACGCAGCAGTCGGGCCGGATCCGGTGGACGGCGGGGTCGGCCGAGGGCAGGAACCGGGTGTCAGTGGGCACGAAGTCCTCCGGGGATCGAGGTGGTCCGGGGCGGGCGCGGCGGCCCGCCCCGGACCGGGTCGGGCACGCCTCAGCAGGACGCCTGGTTCAGCAGCGGCGTCAGGACGCTTTCGAGCCAGACGGTGTGCGTCTTGATGTACTGGTCCAGATTCAGCAGGTCAGTGACCTGCTGGCCGGGCGACTCCTCGAGATGCGCGGCCTTGATGTGCGCGATGATCGGCGCGAGCGTGTCGGTGACGACCTTGTCGGCCGAACCGTCGAGGACGGGCTTGAGCACGCTTTCCAGCCACACCGTGTGCGTCTTGATGTACTGGTCCAGATTCAGCAGATCGGTGACCTGCTGGCCCGGCGATTCCTCCAGGTGCGCGGCTTTGACGTGGTCGAGGATCGGCTGCAGCACGCCCTTGGGCACGCAGTTTCCGGGCGGGGTGTCGGTGGGCATCGGCATCGTGTGCGTCGGGCTGGACGGCGCGGTCGGCGTCGAGGACGACGACGGCGGGGCGGTCGGCGAGGACGGCGGCGGCGCGGGCGCGCCTTGGACGGTCACGGTCGCCTTCATGTCGGGATGGATCGAACAGTAGTAGGAGTAGGTGCCCGCCTTGGTGAAGGTGTGCGAGAAGGTGCCGCCGGTCTGCATGGTCGGCGACGTGAATTTCTCCGGCCCGTCGGTGACGACGACGTTGTGCGGCGCGGAATCGTGATTGGTCCACGTCACGGTGTCGCCCGCGGAGATCGTCAAGCTGGCCGGGGAGAACTTGTACCCGCTCATCTCGACCGACTTGGCGGAGCCGGCCGCGGCGGGCGCGGCGCCTCCTTGCTGCCGCGCCAGCCCTTGGTAGAGCGGCACGGCGAGCGGGCTCTGCTTCGCCAGCGCCGCGAGATCGACCCGCGGCGAGGCAGGCGCGGCGACCGGAGCCGTCTGCTGTCCCGTGCGCAGGGTGGTGAGACTGACCAGGGCCAGCGCCAGTGCGACGACCGCGGCCGCGATCGGCCACCGGCGCCGGCGAGCCGCCTCGGGCGGGGCTTCCGGCCGCGCTCCGGCGGCGGCAGAGGTGGGTTCCGGGTTGTCCATCAAGGAGATTCCTTTCCGGGGTGGGACGTTCACCGGCCGGGACTGGCGGTGACGAGGAGGCTCGCCGCGAACAGCACCACGACGACGAGCGTGGCTTCCGCGGCGACGGAATAGACGAACGGACGGACCGCGCCGGCGTCTCCGCGCAGCACCACCGCGAAGTCGAGCCGCCGCGCGACCCAGCTCTTGCTCGCCTGCGCGAACAGCAGCACCACGGCGAGCACCGCGAGTTTCGTCAGCAGGATCCGGCCGTAGCCAGTGGTGAACACCCGCCCGACGTCGCCGAGCGTCTCGATCGCGAGCACGGCGCCCGCGACGATCACCAGAAGCACCGACGTGAGGGCGAGTTTCGAATAACGGGGAACGACTTCGGCGAGTTCGCCGGGATCGCGCCGGGACAGCACGCCGAACAGCAGCATCGCGAGCCCGCCGATCCAGGCGCAAATTCCCGCCAGGTGCCCGAAATCCGCGAGCTGGCTCAGCAGCGGATGCGCGCTCTCCGCGGAGTGCCCGGTCAGGCCGGTCGTGCGCAGCAGCCCGGCGGCGACCACTCCCGCGCCGACCCGCCAGCCCAGCGAAACCGCGGCGCGACGGCCGCGTTGCAGCACATCGGCGAGCACCACTCCGGCCAGCACCCATCCGAGCGCCTTGGCGAACCAGATCCGGCCGAACTGGCTGTCGAGGACCTGCGCGAGCAGATCCGGATCGAGCAGATCAGCCGGGGACCGCTGGGCCACCCACGCGCCCTGCAACCCGAGCCCGGCCACCGTCCCGGCGAATCCGAGCACCCAGCCCGCCACCAGCACCCCGCGCGCCCGGCGATGGTCCGCTCCCGCAGGCCACAGCAGCGCGAGAAAGAGCAGCCCGCCGACGAACAACGCGAGCCCGGAGTAGTCCACGCAGCGCGCGAGGACGTACCAGAATTTCGCGGAACCGAGGTCCATGGGCTCAGCCGCCGCTCGACGGAATCGCCGGAGGCGCCGCGGGTTGCGCCGGCGCTGCCGGGCAGGAACCGATGATCGTCGAGAGGAGCCCGTCCGGCCCGGTCACCGCGAGCCCGGTCGTGAGACCGCCGACGAGCGGCAGCCCGCTCACTGTGTCGAGCACCGGCTGGACTGCGCTGGGCTGGCACGTCGGCGTCTCCGTCGGCGGAGGAGTTCCGGTCGGGGTCTGCGGCGGTGTTTCCGGCGGGGCGGGCGGCATCGGATCACCGGTCGGCTGCAGGATGTCCCCGGTCGGCGGCGGGATTTCGCCGGACGGCACGTCGGCCACCGGTTCCGCCGGCGGAGGCGCGTCGACCGGCGGGATCCCGCCGCCGGGCATCGGCGGCATCGGCTGCACCGCACCAGGAGGAGGCAGTTCGCCATTGGGCAGAACCGGTTGCGGTGCGGGCGCTGCCTGTGCAGGAGGCTGATCCGGAGCGACCGGACTGCTCGCCGCTGTCGTCTTCAACCCGATTCCCGAGGCGTACCCCACCACGACCACGACCGCGCCCGCCAGACAGGCCGCGACCACCTGGTCCCGCCGCGATCCGCGTCCCACTGAAGCCACCACAAGCATTTCCTTCCCCGACGCCTGCCGCCGACCCGGCCGGATCACGACGGGGAGCACCACATCAAACCGCGCGTTTCGGCGGACGACTGAATCATGACAGGAACGTAAAATTGATCTCCGAACAACAATCGGCAAACAGTGAATTCGCCACCGCGACCAGCGGTGCGAACTATTTAACCTTCCCGTTTCGCATTCGACCCGCCGCCGACCACACAGCACCGAAACCATCTCGCTCCGACACCTGTCCCTCCAGCAAAGCAGGGTTCATGCGACCATCCTCCGGAATTTCCGGCCCCGTCCGCCGCCAGCCGAGCCGGCGCGCGCTTCTTGTGCGCGCCCTCGCGGTTATCGCGTTCAGTCTCTTGGCAACGTTTTTCCCCACCTCGGCAGCCGAGGCGCACAGCTTCGTGGAATCGAGCACCCCCGCGAAGGATTCCGAACTCTCCTCCGCCCCCGAGAAAATTGTGCTCACCTTCAACGAACCCCTGGACCGCGGTTTCACCGAATTGGCGGTACTCGGACCGGACGGCGCGACACATTGGGAGTCGGCAGCCGTCGCAGTCACCGGCCCGACCCTTTCCGCGCCCGTGAAACCGCTCGGCCCGGCCGGGAAATACACCGTGGAATACCGGGTCGTGTCAGCCGACGGGCATCCGGTCTCCGGCTCCTATTCCTTCACCCTCACCAAGGCAGGCCCCGGCGTCGCACCAGTCGCCGCTCCCCCGTCCGCGGCGCAGGCCCCGCACGCCGCACCGGCCGCCACCGCCAACGACGCGAGCGGCGGGATACCGGTCTGGGTCTGGATCGCCGCGGCCGCGGTGCTGCTGATCGCGGGCGGAATCGTCGCGGCGCGGATCAGCCGGGCTCCCGAACGGGATTGAGCGACTGTCCGAAATGGTCCTCGGCGCGGCAATTCACCCGCGCGGGCCGCGGACTGTGCGCACTCGGATACCCGTTGCTGATCACCGCGCTACCGGAGCGAAGAATCCGCGCGGTCGAATGCCCGGGTACCTGACCTCACCGGAAGGCTTTTCTCCCATGCCGATTCCCGTGTCCGATGCCCTCGACCTGCAAGCAGACGTCGCCGACGGGAAGATCGACGACCTGCGCCGCCCTGGCCGCTACCTGGTGAGTTCGATGCTCGCCGGGGCCTTCATCGGGGTGGCGGTCGTACTGCTGCTTTCCGCGACCGGGCCGCTCAACGCGGCGAGTTCCCCCTGGACCAAGGTGGTCCAGGGGCTGGTGTTCGGGATCGCCCTGACCGCCGTCGTGTTCGCCGGCGCGGAACTGTCCACCGGCAACATGATGACCATGGTCCAAGGAGTCCTGGTCCGGCGGCGCGGCGCCGGCGCGGCGGCCGCGGTCATCGTGGTGTCGTTCGTCGGCAACCTGCTCGGTTCGATCGTGTTCGCGTGGCTGGTCCACGAAGGCGGGGTGCTGTCGATCGGCGGTGCCGGAGGCCACGCCGGGCCGGGAGCGGCCCTGCTCGCGAGCCTGGTCAAGACGAAGGCCGCGGAGTCTGCCAGTGCGCTGTTCTTCCGCGGCGTGCTGTGCAACTTCCTGGTGTGTCTCGCGGTGTGGATGGCCGCGCGCACGAAGTCGGACGGGGCCAAGCTGGCGCTGATCTTCTGGTGCCTGCTGGCCTTCATCAGCTCCGGGTTCGAGCACGTGGTCGCCAACATGACGACGTTCTCGCTCGGCCTGATGGACGGCGTCCCCGGTGCGACCGTCAGCGAATTCGGCCGCAACCTGCTGTTCGTGGGCCTGGGCAACCTGGTCGGCGGCGGCCTCCTGGTCGGGGCCGCCTACTCCCTGCTGGGCAAGCGCTCCCGCCCGGAACGCCCCGCCACGGCGCCCGCCCCGGAAGAACTCGCCACGGCTGGCAGCTGACTGAGCCGACTCCGACGCTGCGGCAGACGACGGGTCTGTCGCAGCGTCGGCGTTTCCGGAAACGCGTCAAGCCGCCACTGCCCGGCTTTCGCCCGCCGCACGCGGCGCGCGATGGCCCAGTTCTTCAAGCGGCGTCCGGTAAGTCTCGCGCATGGTCAGCACCGCGAGCCCCGCGACCACTGCCGCTCCGGCAGTCAGACCGGCGACCGGCAGCCAGTTCTTCAGGTCCGCTCCGGCAAGCGCCGCGGCGATGGACGGCGCGAAACCGCCGAGCGCGAAGCCCAGCTGTGTGCCGACGGCGACCCCGGACATCCGCACCTTCGTGCCGAACTGCTCAGTCCACAAGGCATACCCGACCCCGCCGTAGGCGCTGTACACGACTCCCGACAGCAGGATCCCGAACACGAACACCAGCACGACGTTCGTCTGGCTGATCGACCAGATGAACGGCCAGATCAGCACCGCGACGCCCAGCGAGGCGACAGCGAAGACGGGTTTGCGGCCGAACCGGTCGCCCGCCTTGCCCCACAACGGAATGGCCGCCAGCGCCACTACGTTGCTCAGCATGATCATCCACAGCATCGAACTGCGGGACAGACCGATCGTGGTCGCTCCGTAGGTGAGCGAGTAGATGCTGACGATCGTGCTGGTGACCGAAATCAGCGCGCTCACCACGATCTTGAGCACGTCGGGCGTGTGGTGCCGCACAAGCACCAGCAGCGGCGCCTTGGGAACGGTGTTCTGCTTGCGCGCGGCGGCGAATTCCGGGCTTTCCTGCAGCGAACGCCGGATCCACCAGCCGGCGACGGTGACCAGCGCGCTGAGCAGGAACGGGATCCGCCAGCCCCACGACAGCAACGCGGAGGTCGGCATCGAGGACAGCGGGAGGAACACCGCGGTCGCCAGGATCAGGCCGAATTGCGTGCCCGCCAAGGTAAAACTGGTGAAGTAGGCGCGCTTGCCGGGCGGCGCGTGTTCCAGCGTGGCGGACCCGGCGCTGGACTGTTCGCCGGCGACCGCGAGCCCTTGGACGAGGCGCAGCGCGACCAGCAGGATCGGGGCGGCGACGCCGATCGTGCCGTACCCGGGCAGGACGCCGATCAGGAATGTCGCCGCACCCATGCCGAGCAGGGTCAGCAGCAGCACGCGCTTGCGGCCCAGCGTGTCGCCGAGATGCCCGAGGATGAACGAACCGACGGGACGGGCGACGTAGGCGACCCCGAAGGTCGCGAGCGACGCGATCGTCGCGGTCGCGGCGTTGCCGGCCGGGAAGAACACCTTCGGGAAGATCAGCGCCGCGGCGGTGCCGTAGATGAAGAAGTCGTAGTACTCCAGCGCGCTGCCGATCCACGAGGACACCGCGGCCTGGCGCGGGGTGCGGCGGGCGGCGCCGGGCGATGCGGGATCGTGCTCCTGGCGCGGGACAGCGTCGTCCACGTCAGCCTCCTTGATGACCGCGGCGGCGGTCGACGGGGTCCGTCCGGCCGGAATGGACCGGCTGGTTATGTACCGGATAGTGAGTTAGCCGCCGCAGGCGTGTCAAGTCTTTCGGTGCGATCCGGATGCGATCCGGTCCGGTCAGGCCCGCCCGACGTGCGCGGTCAGGTACTCGAGGACCAGGTCTCCCAGCATCCGCCGGTAGTGGTCGCGACGGGAGGGATCCAGCAGGTCACGGTCGAAAATGACCTGGAAGGTGTGCTGGTTCGCGGTCCGGAAGACGCAGAACGCGCTGATCATCATGTGGATGTCGAGCGCGTCGACGTCGTCGCGGAACAGGCCGGCGGCGCGGCCGCGCTCGAGGATGCCGGCGAGCACGTCGACCGCGGGCGCGGCGAGGCCGGACAGGATCGGCGAGGTGCGCAGGTGCCGCGCGTGGTGGATGTTCTCGATGCCGACCAGCCGGATGAACGCGGGATGCGATTCGTGGTGGTCGAAGGTCAGCTCGGCGAGCGCCCGCATGGCGCGCGCGGGGTCGAGGTGATCGACGTCGAGCTGCTGTTCCAGCGCCCGGATCCCCTGGTAGGCGCGCTCCAGGACGGCGACGTACAGCCCTTCTTTGCTGCCGAAGTAGTAGTAGAGCATCCGCTTGGTGGTCCGGGTGCGGGCGGCGATCTCGTCGACGCGGGCGCCGTCGTAGCCGCGGTCGGCGAACTCGCCGGTCGCGACGTCGAGGATCTCGGCGCGGGTGCGTTCGGCGTCGCGCTGCCGCTCCGGCGCGTCGGAGGGTTCAGCGCTCACGGGATCGTCCTCGCTGTTCGGCTCACGTGGCCGAGGATATCCGGCTGCCGCTTCCCTTTCGCGTTCGGACACGGTACAAGTAACTAAATAGTACATTCATTGACTGCGAGGAGCCGTGCGCATGTCCCCCGACCGCACCGTGCCCGGCCGGCTGCTGACCGGCCTCGTCGGGACCGGGATCGGCCCGTCGCTCTCCCCCGCGCTGCACGAGCGCGAGGCGCGCGAACTCGGCCTCGAGTGCACCTACACCCGGTTCGACCTCGACGTGCTCGGCGTTCCGGCCGACGCCGTCGGCGAACTGCTGGAACAGGCGCGCGCGGAGGGTCTGGCCGGGGTCAACGTCACGCATCCGTGCAAGCAGCTGGTGATCCCGCACCTGGACGAGCTGTCGCCGGACGCGGCGGCGATCGGCGCGGTCAACACCGTCGTGTTCGACGGCCAGCGGACGGTCGGACACAACACCGACTGGTCCGGGTTCCGCGACGGTTTCGTCGCCGGACTGCCGGACGCGCCGCTCCGCCGAGTCGTGCTGCTGGGCGCGGGCGGAGCGGGCGCGGCCGCCGCGCACGCGCTGCTGACGCTCGACGCTGAATCGCTAGCCGTACTCGACACCGACACCACCCGCGCGGTCCGGCTCGCCGACGATCTCGCCACGCGGTTCGGACCCGGCCGGGTCTGGGCCGGACGCGGTCTTGAGCGGGAACTTTCCGAAGCCGGTGGTTTGGTGCACGCGACCCCCGTCGGCATGGTCGGCCATCCCGGCTTGCCGCTGCCGATGTCGTTGCTGCGCAAGGAACTTTGGGTAGCCGAGATCGTCTACCGGCCGTTGGAAACCCCGCTACTGCGCGCCGCCCGCGCGCTCGGCTGCCGCACCCTCGACGGCGGCCCGATGGCCGTGCACCAAGCCGCCGCGGCGCTGAAACTGTTCTGCGGCCGCGAACCCGATCCGGCGCGGATGCTGCGCCACCTCACCGAACTGATCGGTGCCGAAACCCCGGGAGGCACCAGCCGTGTCGCGTGAACCCCGCACCGGAATCGCCACCGTCTGCCTCTCCGGAACGCTCGACGACAAGCTTCGCGCCGCCGCGGCGGCCGGATTCGACGGCGTCGAGATCTTCGAGCCCGACCTCGTCGCCTCCCCCCTGCCGCCCGGCGAAGTACGGCTGCGCTGCGCGGACCTCGGCCTGTCGATCGACCTCTATCAGCCCTTCCGCGACCTGGACTCCACCGACCCGGACCGGTTCGCGGCGAACCTGCGCCGCGCGGAACGCAAGTTCGACCTCATGGAAGAGCTCGGCGCCGACACCATCCTGGTCTGCTCCTCGGTGGCCGACGACGCGGTCGCCGACCTCGACCGGCTCGCCGAGCAGCTGCACGCCCTCGGCGAACGAGCCGGCGCCCGCGGGCTGCGGATCGCTTACGAGGCACTGGCTTGGGGCAAGGAAGTGTCCACTTACGACCGTTCCTGGGACGCCGTGCGCCGCGCCGATCACCCGGCGCTCGGCCTGTGCCTGGACAGCTTCCACATCCTCTCGCGCGGCTCGAACCCCGCCGCCATCGCCGACATCCCCGGGGACAAGCTGTTCTTCCTCCAACTCGCCGACGCGCCGCACCTGTCGATGGATGTGCTGCAGTGGAGCCGCCACCACCGGCTCTTCCCCGGACAAGGCGCGTTCGACCTGCCCGGCTTCCTCGCTCCGGTGCTCGCCGCCGGATACGCCGGACCGCTGTCGCTCGAAGTGTTCAACGACGTCTTCCGCCAAGCCGATCCGGACCGCGCCGCGATCGACGCACACCGGTCCCTGCTCGCGCTGGCCGAAGCGACCAGCCCCGTCGCGCAGCCCGCACCGGAAGTCCGCGGACCGGCCTTCGTCGAACTCTCCGCAGGCGACTCGCTGGCCCCGGTCCTGTCCGCACTCGGCTTCGCCCGCACCGGAATCCACCGCACGAAACCCGTGGAACGCTGGGAACAAGGCACCGCACGGATCCTCGTCAACCGCTCCGGCGGCCCGGCAGCCGTCGCCGCCCTCGCCGTCGAATCCGCCGACCCCGCTGCCGCCGCCCGCCGGGCCGTCCGGCTCGACGCGAAACGCCTGCCACGAGAACACGGCCCCGCCGAAGCGGATCTCGCCGCCGTCACCGCGCCGGACGGAACAGCGTTGTTCTTCTGCCGCACCGGAAACGACGACTGGACCGGCGATTTCGTGCCCACCGGCGAATCCGCCGACGGCATCGGGATCACCGGCATCGACCACATTGGACTAGCGCAGCCCTTCGACCACTTCGACGAAGCCGCCCTCTTCTACCGCACCGTACTCGGCCTAGAACCCGCCGCGACCGGCGAATTCGCCGCCCCCTTCGGCCTGGTCCGCAGCCGAGCCGTCGCCGACCCGCACCGCCGGATCCGCCTCGCACTCACAGTTTCCCTGCTGCGCCGCGGCGAATGGGCACCCGGAGTGTCCGAACCGCAGTACATCGCGCTCGCTGTCGACGACATTCTCACCGCGACCCAGGCGGCCCGCGCCGCCGGCGCTCCCCTGCTGGCCATCCCGGACAACTACTACGCCGACCTAGACGCCCGCCTGGACCTGCCCGCAGACCAGCTCGCCGCCTACCGGGACCTCGGTGTACTGCACGAACGCACCCCGGAAGGCGACTACCTGCAAACCTGCACCGAAGTCCTCGGCGGCCGAGTGTTCCTCGCCCTGGTCCAACGCCTCGGCAACCACGACGGCTACGGCTGGAGCGACGCCCCAGTCCGCATGGCCGCACACCGCCGCCGCCGGATCGCCCGGGCGCACGTGCCGGCCTGAACGCGAGCTGTTCCTGGGTTGAGCTCGCCGAGCCGGAGACTTGGGGCAGCAGATCTTCGCCGGTAGATCCACAGTAGACCGTCCTGCCACAATCACGGGCGAGGAAGCAGGGCGAGGAACGCCGCCGCGGCGGGAGTCGGCGGCCGGGTGGCCGCGTGGACCGCGACGACCTCGCGCTCGATGCTCGGGTCGGTGGCCAGCGTGCGGACTTCGGGATGGTGCCGCACCGTTTCCGGCGGGACGAGCGCGATGCCGATTCCCTCGCCGACGACGTCCAGGAGGTCGTGGACGGTGTCGACCTCGCAGACGCTGCGCCGGGACAGTCCGATGTGGTCATAAGCGGCGTCGATCCGGTTGCGCAGAGCCGAATCCGCGCGGTATTCGACAAAGTCGCGATCGGACAGTTCCGCGAGGGCGACGCGATCGCGTCCGGCGAGCGGGTCGGCGGCCTTGACCGCCAGCACCAGCGATTGGGCGGCCAGCGCGCGGTGCTCGACATGCCGGGTGTCGAAGGGGCGGTCCACGAAGGCGAGGTCGAGTTCGCCGTCCACGACGTCGCGGATCAGCCGGGGCACCGAATCGTGGCGCAGGTGGAGGTGCACTGCCGGGTGGCGGGCGTGGAAGCGGGCCAGCAGACGGGGCAAGGGCACGCCGCCCATCGCTTGGACGGCGCCGACCCGCACTCGGCCGCGCAGCACTCCGAGGACGGCGGCCACCGCGTCCTCGCCCTCTTCGGCCGCGGCCACCGCTCGGCGCGCGGACGGCAGCAGGGCACGGCCGGCTTCGGTCAGCTCCACCTTGCGCCGGGAGCGGGTGAACAGTGCGGCGCCCAGTTCGCGTTCCAGCGCGGCGATCGAACTGGACAGGCTCGACTGCACCAGGTGGGCGCGGGCCGCGGCGCGGGTGAAATGCAGTTCGTCGGCGAGCACGAGGAAGTGTCCGAGCTGGCGCAACTCCATGGATCGACTGTATCGATCGATGGCACGGGAAGCATCTGTTGGACTGGTCGCGGGCTCCCGGGCGAGGCTGGACGGCATGAAAGTTCAGCAGGCAGTGGGTTTCTGGGGCGTGGCGTTCGCCTTCGGGGTGACGATGGCGGGCACGACGTTGCCGACGCCGCTGTATCCGTTGCTACAGCGGGAGTTCGGGTTCGGCGAGCTCGCGAGCACGCTGCTTTACGCCGTCTACGCGGGCGGGGTGATCGCGGCGCTGGTGCTGTTCGGCCGTGCCTCGGACGTGCTCGGCCGGCGGCGGGTGCTGCTCGCGGGAGCGGCCTGCGCCGCGTTGTCGGCAGCCGCTTTCCTGAGCGGTGCCGGGATCGCAGCGCTGCTGGCCGGTCGCGTGCTGTCCGGGTTCTCGGCCGGGCTGGTCACCGGCACGGCGACCGCGGCGCTCGGCGAACTGCACCCGCGCGGGAACCAGGCGCACGCCGGGCTGGTCGCGACCGTCGCCAACATGCTCGGGCTGGGGTGCGGGCCGCTGCTCAGCGGGGTGCTGGCCGCCGTCGCGCCCGCGCCGCTGCAGCTATCTTTTCTCGTGCACCTCGCGCTGCTGGCACCCGCCGCAGGCATCGTGTGGCGGACGCGCGAACCGCGGCCCGCCGAGGCCGGGGCGCGATTCCGGATCGTGCGGCCGGTGCTGCCCGCCGAGGTCCGGCCGGTGTTCCTGCCCGCGGCCACCGCGATGTTCTCCGCGTTCGCGGTGTTCGGTCTCGTCGCCGCCGTCGAGCCCTCGATGCTGGTGCGGCTGCTCGACGTGCACAGCCCGGTGGCGCCGGGACTGGTCGTGTTCGCGATGTTCGCCGCGTCGGCCGGCGGGCAGATCGTCTCCCGGCGCGTCCCCGCCGCCCGCGCGTTGCCGATCGGCTGCGCGGTGGTGCTGGCCGGGGTCGCCGGGCTGGCCGCCGCGATCGGCATGGAATCCGCGGCCGTGCTGGCGGCCGCGACGATCGTGATCGGCGCCGGGCAGGGAGTGGCGTTCCGCGGCGCGGTGGCCGCTGTCGGCTCGCGCACCCCCGATGACCAGCGAGCCGGGACGATGTCCAGCTTCTTCCTGGTGGTCTACCTCGGCATCTCGGTCCCGGTGGTGCTGGCCGGCGCCGCCTCCGCCCGGTGGGGCCTGCGCGCCTCGGCGCTGGCCTTCGCCGGAGTCGTCGCCGTCCTTCTCGTGGCAGCGCTGCTCGCGACGGGTTCCCGCGCCCGCAGTGCGGCTTGAAGCGCTTCACCCGGCCGCGGACGTGCCGGCATCGGCTGGTTCTCGCACCTGATCGGTCGCGCGGCGCCGGACCAGAAGGCACGAGACGGCGCCAACCGCGATCACCGCGACAGGCAGCGCCAAGGTCGGCCGCATCGCGTCGACCACCCCCTGCCCGAACACCGAGGCGGCAGCCTGCTGAACGTCGTGGACCACCGAGGCCGGCGTCCCCGGCGGCAGCGGGACCGCGGCGCCGGACTGCCCAGTGCCGATGTCCGTCCCGCTCCGGGCCGCGTGCTCGAACGCCGCCGTGAAGCGGTCGCGGACGGTCTCCGGAAGAGCGGCGGCCCGCGCGGCTGCCTCTTCCCGGAGCGAGACGGCGAGCCGGTTCTGCAGCACCGCACCGACCGCCGCGCTGCCGATGACCGTGCCGATCTGCCGGATCGAATTCAGCACGCCGGAAGCGGCTCCGGCCATCGCGGGCTCGACGCGGTACATCGCGACCGTGACCATCGGACCGAACAGGCCGCCGATGCCCACCCCGACGACGAGCAGCGCGGGCTGGAACTCCCACCACGCGCGCCCGACGCCGGCCGCGGCCGCCAGCCACGCCATTCCGGCCGCGAACAGAGCCAGGCCGGTCATCAGGACGTACTTGCCGCCGAGCCGGTCGGCCAGCCTGCCCGCGACCGGGGACAGCACCGCCGAGACCACCATCGCCGGAGCCATCACCAGCCCGGCCTCGACCGCGCTGAAGCGCAGCACGGACTGCAAGTAGATCATCACCGGCAGGAACAGGCCGATCATTCCCACTTGGACAGTCGCGGACACGAAACTCATCACCGCGAAACCGCGGTCGCGGAACAGCACGAACGGCAGCAGCGGGTCGGCGTGCTGCCGGTTCCGTTGCTGCACAAGGAATACCGCCAGCAGCAGCACGCCCGCGCCCAGCAGGCACCAGATCGTCGCGTTCCACTCGTACCGCTGCCCCTCGGTGAGCGCGAACGTCAGGCACGCGAGCGCGGCCGCCGCGAACACGACGCCCAGCACGTCCACCCGACGGCGGGCGCCGTGCCGCAGATCCGGCACCAGCAGCAGGGCCAGCACGAGCACGAGCAGGCCGATCGGAACGTTGACGACGAAGATCCACCGCCATCCGGCCGAGCTGACCAGCAGCCCGCCCAAGGTCGGCCCCGCGATCGTGGCCACCCCGGCCACCGCTCCCCACACGCCGAGCGCCGTGCCGCGGCGGGCAGGCGGGAACGTGCCGATGATGATCGTCATCGTCTGCGGCGCCAGCGCGGCGGCCCCCAGCCCCTGCACCGCCCGGGCCGCGATGAGCTGCGCCGGATCCCCCGACAGCGCACACAGGACGGACGCCGCCGTGAACACCGCGGTGCCCGCGACGAACATGGCGCGCGGCCCGAACACGTCCCCCAGCCTGCCGAACGCGATCAGCAGCGCGGCGAGGACGAGGATGTAGACGTTGATCACCCACAAGACCTCGTCCAGCGAGGCGCCCATGGTCTCGATCATGCTGGGGATCGCGACGTTGACCGCCGTCAAATCCAGCAGGGTCAGGAAAAATCCCAGGCTGAGCGTCACCAGCACCGCCCAGGGATTGCCGCGCCAGCGGTTCATTCGCGTTCCTCCCAGAAATCCGCGTCCCGCCTGAGCCGCCCGGCGGAAACCGGTCGCCGGGAGCTGACTCAGGTCGTCTCGCTAGAATGCTAGCATCCTAATAAGCTAAGCGGCCTCGGAGACGGGTGCGGGATCCGGCGGCAGAGCGTCCGACCGGATCGGAGAGGACGGCAGCGGTCGCTGTGCCCCTGCCGAAGCAGGCGTCACCGGAGGGCGGCGCGCAGCTGGCGACGACGCGCCCGCCCTCCGGTACAGGTCAGGTCAAATGGTCGAATTCCCCGCTGACCCAACGAATGTGCGCCTCAGCGGAGCGCTGCACGACGGCCTTGGCGTCCGCGTCGACGGTGTCGCCGCCGAGCGTGTACAACCGGTCGTAGGACCAGCCGTCGAGCCGGTCCACGATCCGCTGGACCACCGCGGCGGACAGCGGGATGTGCTTCGGGAAATTGCGCTGGAACGACACCCAGTTCGGCGCCAGGCCGCCGCTGATCGTGTCGCCGGAAAGGAGCGTGCCGTCCGGGGTGCGCAGCACCGCACTGCCCAGCATGTGGCCGCCGACCTCGATCAGCTCGACCCCGGGCACCGGCTCGGCGTGCTCCGTCCAGAACTCGAGCACCGGGTCGGTGCGGCCCAGCCATTCCCGGCCCGCGGCGTTGACCAGCACCGGAACCCGCCCGAACGCGTGGCTCCAGCTGACCTGGGCGGCGAACATGTGCGGATGGCTGGTCGCCACCGCCGCGACCTCGCCAAGCGCCCTAACCGCAGCGAGCGTGTCCGGCTCGATGGAGGTCGGCGGATCCCACAGGACGTTCCCCCGCGCGGTCCGCACGACGAACGACCACTGCCCGATGCCTACCACCGGTTCCCGCCGCAGGCTGTGCACTCCGCGGCCGTGGTCCCGCTGCCACACCGTGTGCGCTTCGGCGGCGAGTTGTTCGTGAGTACGCCAACTCCCGGAATGCGGGCCCAGATCACCGCGCTCCTCGATGCCGACTTCGCCGCGGTCCATCACACAGTGCGGGGGCTCGGGGGAACCGGGCTGCTCGATGCCGCATCGGTCGCAGATCCATAATGTCATGATCGCGATTCTCAAACCTCGACGTTGGTAGAGGTCAACCATTCGCCGGGAGCCGTGCCACCGGCGCGAGGCGGCTTCGCCCGAGCCCGTGGAACCAGACCCGGCATCCGCGGGTGTCGAGCGGACGCCCGCGCGGCCTCACTTCACGACGGGGCCGATCGGCCCCGCCTCAGTCCGGACCTCTTCCTCTAGCGAGCCGATCGGCGAACCGGTCCGTAACGAACGGTCACGCACCGGCCTCCTGTTTGATCTGCTCGAACCGGGCGGCCATCGCTTCGCCGAGCGCCGTCGCCGCGGAGAGCGGGCGCACCATCACCGTGAAGTCGTCGATCAGCCCGTTTTCGTTGGTGTGCAGGAAATCGCAGCCGTTGATCTCCTTGTCCCCGACCTTCGCAGTGAAGATCAGCGCGTGGTCGCGGCCGTCGGCACTGGAGATCTCCCGGACGTAGCGGAAGTCGGCGAAGACCCCGCTCACGGCGCGCAGAATGGCCGCGGTGATCGGCTTGCCGGGGTACGGCCGGTAAGCGACCGGACTGGTGAAGGTCACGTCGTCGGCGAGCAGGGCTTCGACAGCGGCGTGGTCGTTGTTCTCGACGGCCTCGCGGAGCGGGTGCATGCAGCCTCCTAGTAACTTTTTTGATTAGGTGCTGATGAGATTAATCGCCGCAATGCTACGGTGTCCAGGTGTCCTTGAAGTTCGCGATCCTCGCGGCCCTGCTGGAGGGCGAGTTTTCCGGCTATGACCTGGCCAAGTCGTTCGACGCGTCGGTCGCCAACTTCTGGCAGACGACCCCGCAGCAGCTCTACCGCGAACTCGAACGGCTCTCGGCCGACGGCATGATCGCGGCGCGCGTCGTCGAGCAGGAACGCCGGCCCAACAAGCGGATGTTCAGCCTCACTCCCGCCGGACGGCACGCCCTGCACGAGTTCACCGCGACGCCGGTCCAGCCCACCACGATCCGGGACGACCTCCTGGTCAAGGTGCAGGGCAGCGACGCGGGCGACGTCGAAGCGGTGATCACCGCCGTCGAGGAACGCATGGAGTGGAGCCGAGCCAAGCTCGCCCGCTTCGAACGGCTGCGCGAGCGCATGCTGGACGGCCGGACGGAAAGCGGCTATCTGCGCGACAACGACCGGGTCGGACCCTATCTGACGCTGCTGCGCGGCATCTCGTTCGAGCAGGAGAACCTGCGGTGGGGCGAGCACGCCGCGCGGATCCTCAGGCAGCGCGCCAAATCTGGCGTTTCCAGGCCCGCCTAGCGCGAAACGGCCGAGCCCGCGGCGATCGTCGCCGGCGACCGGCCGAGGTGGCGGAACCGTCCCGGTTGACGTATACCCCTTGCTGTGGCGGCTTCGACGATTGGACTGTTGCATCCGGGCCGGATGGGTTCGGCCATCGCGGCGCAACTGATCGCGGGCGGGCACCAGGTGCTGTGGTGCCCGGCCGGACGGTCCGCGGGAACGGCGCGCCGAGCCGCGGAGACCGGGTTGACGGCGGTGGAAACGGTTCCGCGGCTCCTCGACCGGAGCGCGGTCGTGTTCTCGATCTGCCCGCCCGCCGCGGCCGAGGAGGTCGCCGAGGACATCGGGGACTACAGCGGGATCTACGTCGAGGCGAACGCGATCAGTCCACAAAGGATGATCGCGATCGCCGACCGGCTCCGCGCGACCGTGGTGGACGGATCGATCATCGGGCCGCCCCCGGACGAGCATTCGACCGCGCGGGTCTACCTGTCCGGTCCGGAGAACGCCGTCGAACGGGTACGGGGCCTGCTGACCGCCGGGAACGCCGAACCGGTGCCGCTGGCAAACCGCGTCGGCGCGGCGAGCGCGCTGAAGATGGCCTATGGCTCGTTCCAGAAGACCTCGCGTGCGCTGGCCGCGGTCAGCCATGCGATCGCCGGCGACTACGGCGTCGGCGAACACCTGCTCAGGGAGGCAGCTGCCTTCGACGGCAACGCACTGGCGGATCCGGACGGGCTGCCGTCCACTGCCGCGCGCGCTTGGCGCTGGGCGCCGGAAATGCTGGAGGTCGCGGAAACCGCGCGGGAGCTCGGCCTTCCGGAAGCCCTCGCCACCGCCTCGGCCGAGGTACTGTCGCGCTGGGCGGACGACAAGGACGACTTCGACCTCGACCTTCCGGCGACGCTGCGCCACCTGCATCGCGAATAGCTCTTCGCCTTTGCCCGTCGGCGCAGAACCGCCCGCGGGAGTGCTGACGGGGTCAGATGCCCTCGACCACAGTCTCCTCGCGACGAAGCGTGCCGTCGTGAAGCCACCCGCTCGCCAGCCCTCCCGAACTGCTTACCCGGCACCTGGCCGACACCGCACTAGCCCAACTCGTGGACCACGCCGGCAAGAGCCGCCCTGCCCACGAACTCCTGGGCTCGCTCCCCGGATACTCCGAACCACGCGCAGTCGGTCGGGGGTGGCGCACCTACGACCTGCCATCCCGCATCCCTCTCCCGAACACCAACCGGCGACCCCAACGCCGGCCCTACGGGCCCAGTCAGCCTTTAAGACGAGGGAACAACTTCTCCGAATTCCCACGGTCGATCGCCGCCCGCAGGCCGTCGCCCAAGGGATAGCGTTCGAAGGTCTTGTTCATGAAGCCGACGGCTACCGCGGGAGCGAACGGGAAATCGCTGCCGTAAGTGATGCGGTCCGGATCCGCCACCTCCAGAAGGCTCGGCAAGGCCGAAGGCGACGCCGAAAGAGCGATGTCGTAGTAGAACTGCCGCAGGACGGCGAGCTGCTTGGGAACCTGATGCTTCTGGTCGAGCAGCGCCCACGCTTGCTGTGCCTTGTTCTTCGTGTTCAGCATCGTGAGCAGGATGCGGTAAGAAATGTAGGGCACGAACCCGCCCGCGTGGGCGAGGATGAATTTGATTCCCGGGTACTTTTCCATCGATCCCGACAGGATCAGGCTGATCGCGGTGCGCGTGGTGTCGAGCAGGAAGTCCGCGGTGAAGGTGGGGATTCCGGGGACCTCCGGGCCGGGTAGTTCGCCTGGGTGGACGAAGACCGGCGTCTGGCGTTCGTGGAGGAATTGCAGCAGCGGCTCGAATCCGGGGTCGCCGAGGTAGCGGCCGTCGTTGTTGGCCAGCAGGACGATTCCGTCGGCGTGCAGTGTGTCGAGTGCGTACTCGGCCTCGGCGAGTGCGCCTTCGACGTCGGGCAGGGTGAGGGTGGCGAAGAATCCGAATCGATCCGGGCGGTCGGTGACGACTTCGGCGGTGTACTCGTTGACGTCGCGCGCCCAGCGGCGGGCCTCCGGGACGTCTCCGAAGTAGACCCCGGGCGTGGAAAGGGACAGGATTCCGGTGGCGATTCCGTGGCCGTCCATGAACTTCAGCGCGGCTGAAGGCGACCAGGACGGCAGGTCGACGCCGCCGGGGCGAATTCCCTTGTCCCCCATCCACTTCGCGTAGCGGGGCGGAACCAGGTGCTGGTGGGTGTCGATGCGCTGGGCACGGCTCATCGGGGGCATCCTTTCTCGGGGCGGATCAGCGAAGCCGGGCAGCGAGGTCGAATACCGCCTGGGCGTGCAGCTCGAACAGGCGCATCAGGTCGACGCTGTCGCCGCCGATTTCCTTCGCGACGAACAGTCCGTCAGCGCCGGCCATGGCGTACGTCGTGAGCAGTTCGACGGAGGCGGAGTCCAGTTCCGGCATGAATTCGGCGATCATGGTCGCGACGCGTTCGTGCGCGACTCCGCGCACTTGCAGGAACATCGTGCGGGCACTGGGTTCTTCGGGGCGGCGTTCGAGGGTGAGCATGAGGCCGAGGCGCAAGAAGTCCGGAGCATCGAGCAGCGCCTTCGCGACCTGCTGCGCCAGCCCGGTCATGCGCGCCAGCGGCGTTCCGTCTTCCTCCGGCAGGGACAACGCGGCGAGCCAGCTGTCGAAACTGCGCTCGATGACCGCGGCGATCAGGTCGTCTTTGTCCTTGAAATGCCAGTAAATCGAGCTCGCCGGGAGCCCGCATTTCTTGCTCACCAGCGCGATGCTGGTGCCCTCGTAACCACGTTCCCCGGCGACCTCGACGGTCGCGTCGAGGATCTTCCGGCGCGACTCCTCGCCGTTCGCTCGACGGCGTCGCGTACCTCGTTCGTTCACACTCGCACCTTACCGTATCGGTCACTACAGGAAGGGGTTGACCACGCTGCCGGCTCAGCTTACCGTATCGATCGATCCAATTGTAGTGATGACTCCAGGAACACTGTTCCCGACTCGACGTGGAGGCCCCGTGCCGTCGACCGGCTCACCAACGTCCGCTGCGCCCACAAGCATGGTGCGGCGCACTGAGAGCACTGTCCGGGTCGGCGCCCGCGACATCTTCCTCACCGAGATCACCGCCGCGGCGAACCCAGCGAAAGCGACGCCGGTGGTCCTGCTCCACGGCGGTGGCCCGGGCGCGACGGGCGCGTCCAACTACGCCCGCAACGCCGACGCGCTCGCGGCGGCCGGCAACCGCGTGCTGGTTCCGGACATGCCCGGATACGGGCAGTCATCGAAGGAACTGGACCATGCCGACCCGTTCGGCGACCTCGCGATCTTCGTGCGCGGATTGCTCGACGCGCGGGACATCGAGAAGGCGCATGTGGTCGGCAACTCCTACGGCGGGGCGGCGGCGCTGCGGCTGGCGCTCGACCGCCCGGACCGGGTGGAGACGCTCGTGCTGATGGGGCCCGGCGGCATCGGCACGACCCGTCGACCCCCGACCAGGGGGCTGAACGCGTTGCTGGGTTACTACGGCGGCGAGGGCCCGTCCCGGGCGAAGTTGACCTCGTTCATCCGCGAGCACTTGGTCTTCGACGCGTCCGAAGTGCCGGAAGAACTGATCGAACTGCGCTATCAGGCCAGCATCGACCCGGAAGTGGTGGCGAATCCGCCCCTGCGCCGCCCGTCCGGGCGCGGAGCGCTGCGCACGTTGTGGCGCATGGACTTCACTCGCGACCGCGACCGGCTCGCGCGCTGCCAGGTGCCCACGCTGGTCGTGTGGGGCACCCACGACAAGGTCAACCGCCCGTCCGGCGGACCGTGGCTGGCGCGCACCATGCCGCGCTGCGATCTGCATCTGTTTGCCCGCACCGGCCACTGGGCGCAATACGAGCAGGCGCCACGGTTCAACCGGTTGCTGCTCGACTGGCTCGAGGAGGCCAGGTGACCATTGTGGACACTGAGATCCGCCCGGACGTCTTCGGTGCCGCGCGGTTGGGGTACGTCGTCGTCGAGTCGCGGCGGCTGACCGACTGGAACCGTTTCGGGGCCGACGCGATCGGCTTGCACGTCGACGAACTCACCCGCGACACTCTGCGTTTCCGCCTCGACGACCGCGAATGCCGGTTCCTCGTCCAGCGCGGCCCGGCCGAGGACGTCATCGCCGCAGGCTGGGAAATCGACGACCACGAGACCTTCGAGGTCGTGCTGGGACGGGTCGCCGCCGCCGGGCTTCCCGTCGTCGAAGGCTCCCCGGAGGAGGCCACCCTGCGCGGGGTCGAACGGCTGTGGCGATTCCCCGGTCCGAAAGGCATCGCCACCGAGGTCTTCACCCGGGCCCGCACCACCGCCGCGCCGTTGCGGATGCGCAACACCGCGTTCGTCACCGGCCGTTCCGGCATGGGTCACCTGGCGATCACCACCACCCGGCCCGAGCAGTTGCACACCTACTGGAACAACCTGCTGGACCTGCGCCTGTCGGACCGGATCGTCGAACGCGTCGGCCCGGCGAAACTGAACATCCGGTTCCTGCGCAGCGGGCAGCGCCACCATTCCATCGCGCTCGCCAACGTCGCCGGGCTGGCGCTCGACCCGGTCCGCACCTCCGTGCAGCACGTCAACATCGAGATCGCCACCCTGGAAGACCTCCTCGCCGGCTTTCACCGGGTCACCGAACTCGGCTTCGCCATGGCCTGGTCGATCGGCCAGCACACCAACGATCGCGAGCTGTCCTACTACTGCGTCACGCCGTCCGGGTTCGAACTCGAGGTCGGCTGGAACCCGGTCGTCGTCACCCCCGAACGGGAGGAGACCTGGGAACCCACCACGTACCAAGGCATTTCGCTTTGGGGGCACACCACGGCCGGTGCCGGCGTCGCCGCCCTCATGTCGCGTTTCCAAGCCGCGGTCCGGTCGCTGCGCGAGCAGGAGGAGACCGTCCCGGCGCTGTCCTCCACCGCGTTGGGCACCCATCGCTGACATCCGTCTCAGCCAAGGAGGCACACGGAAGTGTCCGAAATCCCCCGCTACGACGTGGCCGTGATCGGGTACGGCCCCACCGGGGTCACTGCCGCCAATCTGCTTGGCGCGCAAGGCTTGAAGGTGGTCGTCGTCGAACGCGACGCCGAGGTCTATACCCGCGCCCGCGCCATCTCCACCGACGAGGAGGTGCTGCGCGTCTGGCAACAGGTCGGCCTCGCCGACGAGCTGCGGCGCGACATGCTGGCCGGGCTGCCGATCGACTTCGTCGATCACCGCGGGCGGTCGTTCCTGTCCGCGTCCTTCGACTCGGCAGGCCATGGCTACCCGCCTCAGCTGTTCATCTACCAACCGGTCCTGGAAGCCACCCTGCGCAAGGGCGTCACGAGGTTCCCGAACGTCGACCTGCTGCTGGCCCACGAATGCCTCCGGGTACGCCAGGACACCGGCGGCGCCGAACTGCTGCTGGCCGAGGACGGCGGCGAGCACCTCAAACGGGTGCGCGCCTCCTGGGTCATCGCCGCGGACGGCGGTTCCAGCCCCACCCGCGGCCAGCTCGGCGTCGGTTTCGACGGCCGCACCTACGAAACCCGCTGGGTGGTCATCGACACCGAGGTCAAGCGCGAGTGGCCCGGTCACGACCGGCTGCGCTTCCACTGCGACCCGCTCCGCCCCGCCGTGGACTGCCCCACCCCGCTGGGACACCACCGCTGGGAATTCCCCGTCCTTCCCGGCGACGACGAAAACGAACTCGTCACCGACGCGGCGGTCTGGCGTCTGCTGAGCCGCCAAGGGATCACTCGCGACGAAGTGACCGTGCTGCGGGCGGTGGTCTACAGCCACCACGTCCGCTCCGCAGCCCGCTGGCGCGTCGGCCGCGTCTTCCTCGCCGGCGACGCGGCCCACGCCATGCCGCCGTGGATCGGCCAGGGCATGGCTGCCGGGGTGCGCGACGCGGCCAACCTGTGCTGGAAGCTCGCCGCCGTCATCCGCGGCGAATTGCCCGAGACCGTGCTGGATTCCTACGAGACCGAGCGCAAACCGCATGTGCGCGAGGTGACGCGCCGCGCGGTACTGGTGGGCCGGATCATCACCGAACGCCGTCGCCGGATCTGCCAGATCCGCGACACGCTGGTGCGTCCTCTATCGCGGCTGTCGCCGGTCCGGCGACTCCTCGTCAAGCTGTCCTGGCTGCCCGCGGCGCGCTACCCACGCGGATTCCTCGGCAGCGGCGCCCCCGCTGTCGGCCACAAGGTGCCCCAGCCGTGGGTACTCGACAGCGACGGTGCCCGCAGCAGGCTCGACGACGTCCTCGACGGCAAGTGGACCGTGCTGAGCACCTGCGCCGCCGTCCCGGACCCGGCGTGGACCGCCGCCGCCCGCCTGACGGTCCTCCCGTCCGGAGCACAGCCGGAAAACGGATGCGTGGTCGACATCGACAACGCCCTTCTTGCCTGGATGCGGACGCATCGGGCGCACACCTTGGCCCTGCGTCCAGACGGCTTCGTCTACGCCGCCGCAGACGCCACGACCGCACTCTCCCCGCCGCCAGCGGGACTCCGGCCGCTCGACGCTGACCGCCTGCTGTCCTGAGTTGGAAGGACCACCGCCATGAACCGAAAGTTCACCCGTCGCCACGCTGTCACGAGCGCCGCGGCACTAGTTGGCGCCGGCTTGTTCAGCACGGCGGCCGGGGTGCCTTCCGGCGCTTATCGGATCGACCTGCACGCACACTTCCTGCCGCCTGGCTACCGGGCTTCCTTGCTGAGCCACGGCTATTTCACCATCGGCGGCTACCCCACCCCCGACTGGTCGCCGGAGGCGGCGCTGGACTTCATGGACCGCTACGGGATCGCCGCCCAAGCACTGTCCATTTCGGACCCCGGCGTGTCGTTCCTCCGAGGTGCGGAGGCGCGGGACATGGCCCGGTACTGCAACACCTACGCCGCCGGGTTGTTCAAGTCCCATCCGACTCGCTTCGGCGGCTTCGCGGTGCTGCCCATGCCTGACGTGGCAGCGTCGATCGCCGAACTCGAATACGCGCTGACCGTGTTGAAACTGGACGGCGTCGTGCTGTTGTCCTCGTACGACGGCGTGTATCTCGGCGACCCGCGCTTCGAGCCGCTGATGGCCGCTCTCGACCGGCACAACGCGTACGTTTTCGTCCATCCCGCGTCAGTGTCCCAGGACTCGAAGCCGGAACTGCCCCTCCCGGATTTCCTCTACGAGTTCACCTTCGACACCACCCGCGCCGCGACAATGCTGATGTACACCGGAACGATGCGCCGCTATCCCCGCATCAGGTTCCAGCTCGCGCACGCCGGCGGCACGATCCCCTTCCTGACCTACCGCTTGGGCGTGCTCTCGAAAACCGGGGCCGCGGATTTGTTCCCGCCCGGCGTGCCGCGGCCGTCGGCGTTCGATGTCGCCGAATTGGTCAAGACTTTCTTCTACGACACCGCGTTGAGCCCGGCCGCGACGGACCTGCGCAGCGTGCTCGCGGCCGGGCAGCAATCCCGCGTCGTTTTCGGCAGCGACTGGCCGTTCTCCCAGTTGACCCTCACCGGTTCCGGAGATCCGCAGCCCGAACTCGATCAGACCTTCACGACCAGCGACCGGCTTCAGATCGAACGAGCCAACAGCTTGCGCGAACTCCCCCGGCTGGCGCAGGCTGTCGGGTCCTGAGTCACCGGCCCGCGGTCGTCAGCGCCGTGAACAGCCGAGGGAGCACGTCGGTCAGATAACGGCTGTCGGCCTTGTCGGGGAGTTCGTCGAGGATCGCGCGTTCGAGCATGGTCTCGTAGAGCGCCACGATCGCGACGACGGCACTGTGCGGATCGACGGTCAGCCGCATCTCCAGGCGGTCGAGCAGGTTGTGCAGGATGTCGGCGAGAGTCTCGTGGAAGCGGCGCTCGGCGGCCGCGACCGGCGCGCGCAGGTCCGGCTGGCGGAGCGCCTGTGCCCGGAACTCGGCGTTGAGCAGGTACCACGTCTCGTCCGCCGCGAGGGACTCCATGAAAAGCAGACCGGCTTTTCGCAGCACCTCGTCGACGGAACCGGGCGCGGCCCGGCCGGCTGCCTCTTCGACGGCCGCGCGCAGCCGCTCGGCGCGCTCCCGCATCTCCACCTCGTAGATCGCCAGGAACAGTTCTTCCTTGCTGGCGAAGTTCGAGTAGAAGGCGCCGCGGGTGAACCCGGCTCGTTCGCAGATCAGCTCGACGGGAGCGTCCCGGATGCCCGTCTCGGCGAACACCTCGTAGGCGGCGGCCATGACTCGCCGCCGCGTTTCCGCACGCCGGCGGGTCATGCGCTTCGGGGTTTCCAGGCTCACGCCGGTCGTCGCCATGTCGCTCACCCTATCTCCGCCGCTCCCCCGACCAGGTGATCGGATACACGTTGCATCGGATGCACACTGCATTACGATACACGTTGTATCCGACCTGTTGGGAGCACCCGTGTCGTCCTTCCTCTACCGGCTGGGCCGCACCGCCGCCCGGGCCCGCGTACTCGTGGTGGCGCTGTGGGTCGTGATCCTGGCCGCGGCCGGCGGCGCGGCGCTCGTGGCCAATCAAGGCACCGACGACGCCTTCGCCATTCCAGGTTCGGAGTCCCAAGACGCCCTCGACCACCTCGGCCGCGTCTTTCCGGAGGTCAGCGGCACGTCCGCGCAACTGGTGCTCGTGGCGCCGGAGGGCGCGAAGGCCGATACCCCGCGGATCCGGGCCGCGGTCGCCCAAGCGGTGAGCCGGATCGGGAAGCTGGACCAGGTCGCCACGGTCGTGAACCCGTTCGACAAAGGCGTCAACGGCGCTGTGTCGAAGGACGGCCGGGCCGCGCTGATCGCCGTGCCGCTGAAAGTGCAGCTCGCCGAAGTCGCCCCGACCACCAAGACGCAGGTCTCCGGGATCGCCGCCGACCTCGCGAAGGCAACCGGCGCGGAGGTCCACACCGGCGGCGACGCGTTTTCCGACCGGGTCCCGAAGCTCAGCCCGACCGAGGGCATCGGCCTGGTCATCGCCTTGCTGGTGCTGGTGCTGATGTTCCGGTCGCTGATCGCCGCGGCGATGCCGCTGGCCACCGCGGTCCTCGGCGTCGGCGTCGCGGGCGGCCTGATCTTCCTGGCCACGCTGGTCACTCCGATCTCCTCGACCGCGCCGATGCTGGCGGTGATGATCGGGCTCGCTGTCGGGATCGACTACGCCCTGTTCCTGCTCTCCCGGCATCGCGACCAGCTGGCGGAAGGCCTCGGCGTCGAAGAGTCGATCGCCCGGGCCACGGCCACCGCCGGGTCGGCAGTGATCTTCGCCGGGCTGACCGTGGTCATCGCCCTGCTCGGGCTGGCGGTCGCGGGAATACCTTTCCTGACCACCATGGGCGTTGCCGCCGCCGTCGCGGTCGCGCTGGCCGTCGCCATCGCCGTCACGCTGGTGCCGGCTCTGATGTCCGTTGCCGGCAAGCGGTTGCGGCCGCGGGTCAAGAAACCGCGGCGGCGGACCCGGCAGCGTCAGAAGCCGCAGATCGCGCGCGGGTGGGTCCGGCTCGCGACCAAGGCGCCGCTGGTCACCGTGCTGGTCGTGGTGGCCGGTCTGGCGGTCTGCGCGATCCCGGCCCTGTCGTTGCGCTTGGCGTTGCCGGACAGCGGAACCGAGGAGCACGGCAGCCCCGCGCGCGACACCTACGACGTCGTCAGCGAACATTTCGGCCCCGGCTACAACGGCCCGCTGATCGTCACGGCGGACATCATCACCAGCACCGATCCGATCGGGCTGATGAACAAGCTCGCCGAGGAGATCCGGCACGTGCCCGGCGTCGCCTCGGTGCCGCTGGCCACGCCGAATCCCAAGGGCGACACCGGCATCGTGCAGGTCATCCCCGCGACCGCGCCGGACTCCGTGCAGACCGACGACCTCGTCGCCCGGCTGCGCGGGATGGAGCCGCACTTCCGGGAAACCTACGGCGCGCAGACCGCGGTCACCGGGATCACCGCGGTCGGGATCGACGTGTCCGCGCAACTCGGCGACGCCCTGGTGCCGTTCGGGATCCTGGTGGTCGGTCTCTCGCTGATCCTGCTGGCCATGGTGTTCCGGTCGATCTGGGTTCCGATCAAAGCGACCGCGGGCTATCTGCTTTCCGTCGCCGCGGCTTTCGGCGCGACGTCGTTCGTGTTCGTGCAGGGACATCTCGCGGACGTCCTCAACGTGACTCACGTCGGCAGCGTGATCAGCTTTCTGCCGATCATCCTCATGGGTGTCCTTTTCGGACTGGCCATGGACTACGAGGTCTTCCTCGTCTCGCGAATCCGCGAGGACTACGTCCACCAGGGCGATCCGCACCACGCCATCGAATCCGGGTTCGTTTCCGCGTCGCGGGTGGTCGTCGCGGCCGCGGTGATCATGCTCGCGGTCTTCGCCGCGTTCGTGCCCGACGGCAGCGCCACGATCAAGCCGATCGCGTTCAGTCTCGCGGTCGGAGTGTTCATCGACGCCTTCGTCGTGCGCATGACCCTGGTGCCCGCGGTCCTCGCGCTGCTGGGCCGCCGCGCCTGGGGATTACCTCCGAAGCTCGACCGCGCCCTGCCGGTATTCGACGCGGAAGGCGACGCGCTCGTCCACGAACTGCGCCTGGCCGACTGGCCCGAGCAGGGCAGCACCGAGGCGGTCAGCGCCCGTGCGCTCCGGCTCGAAGACGACCGGGGCGCTCCGGTCTACTCAGGAATCGAGCTGCACCTCCAAGGCGGAGAAGTCCTTGTGCTGCACGGCCCGGGCGCATGCGGCAAAACAGCATTGCTGTACACGCTCGCCGGACGGGTCACGAAGTTCACCGGCGACCTGAAGGTGCTCGGGCGCGTCCTGCCGCAGCACGCACACGCCCTTCGCCGGGACGTCGCCGTCGTTCCCTGCCGCGAGGAGGAAAACCCGGCGCGCCAGATCGCTGAAGCTCTTCGGAGCGACGCCGGGCTCATCGTCGTCGACGACGTCGATCTCGTGCTCCGCACGGATGTCCGAGACCAGGTGCGCGCTCTGCTCGGCGATCGCCGCACCCGCTCCGGCGAAGCCGCCACCTTCGTGCTCACTTGCCAGGATCCCGACCGCATCCGGGACCTGCTGCCCGCTGGAGCCACCCGCCTGCACGGTCTCACCGCCGCCAAGCCCGCCGAGGTCCGCTGATGCTGAAGCCGTTCGCCAACTCCGCCCGCGCTCTGGCCGCCGGGCCGCTGACCTGGCGCACCTGGGCCGGTCTGATCGCCGTGCCGCTGATCGTCATGGGCTTGCTCACCTGGGCGTTCTGGACGCCGGACGCCAATCACGGCACCGCGAAAGCGGCCGTGGTGAACAACGACGAACCGGTGCAGGTCAACGGCCAGACCATCCCGCTCGGCCGTCAGCTCGCCGGATACCTGACCCACAGCGAGGATTCCGCGTACACCTGGGTGCTCACCGATGCCGACGACGCCGCCTCCGGTCTGGCCGACGGCAGCTACGCGGCCACCGTCACGATCCCGAAGGACTTCTCGGCCCACGCCACCTCCAGCGCCACCGGCAAACCGCTCGACGCGCGGCAGGCACGGCTGCAGGTGCAGACGTCCGACGCCGCCGGGGTCACCGATCCCAGCCTGGCGACGCACATCGCCAAGGCCACCCAGCAAACTCTCAATCAGCAAGTCGTGGAAACCTACCTGGACAACGTGTATGTCGGGTTCACGACGCTGCACAAGCAGGTCGGACAGGCGGCCGACGGGGCAGCCCAGCTTGCCGACGGAAACCGGCAACTGGCCGAGGCCGCCGGACAGCTCAACGACGGCGCCGGCCAGCTCGCCAACGGGACCGAACAACTCACCGCCGGATCCGGCAAGCTCTCCTCCGGGCTCACCCAAGCCGAACGGGACACCGCGCAACTGCCCTCACTGACCCGGCAACTAGCCGCTGGGGCTGATCAGGTCGCCGACGGCAACGAGCAACTCGCCGCCGTGGTCGTACCGCTGGCCAACCGGATCATCGCCGCCATCGACGCCCTCCCGTCGGCTGGCAACGCCGCGCAGCAGTTCCGGCAGCTAGCCGACCAGTGCCCCGCCAACGGCGGCTCGCCCTCCTTCTGCAACGACCTGAGCCAGACCGCAGACCGGTTCACAACCGACGCACAGAAGATCGACGATGCGAAGGCCGCCGTCCGCGCGAACGCCGTCAAGGCTCGCGACTCCATCCAGGCCTTGGCCACCGGAGCCCGCAAGGTCGCCGACGGAAATGCCCAGCTGGCCGAGAAATCCGAACAGCTCGCCGCCGGAATCGCGTCCGCCGCGGACGGCGCCCGCCAGCTCGACACCGGTGTCCGGCAAGCAAATTCCGGTGCCCACAAGCTCGCTACCGGCACCGGACAACTGACCGACGGCGCCAAGAAAGCCGACCACGGCGCCCACGAACTGGCCACCCAGCTCGACAAGGGCCGCGACCAAGTGCCCAGCTACACCGACGCTGAACGCGCACATCTCAAGACCGTCGCCGCCGCCCCGAGCACCTCAGCCGCCGACGGAACCCCGACCGGAACCTTGGCCCTGACGCTGTTCGCCGCTTTGGGCCTGTGGGCGCTGGCACTGGCGACCTACCTCATCACCCGCGCCGTTCCCGACGCAGTCCTCACCGCCCGCGAACCCACCTGGCGAATCATCCTGCGCGCCGCCATCCCCGGCGCGACCGCCGCCGCCCTCGCCGCCGTCGCCATCACCGCCATCGCAGTCCCCGTGCTCAAACTCGGCCTCGGCAGCACCGTCGGGTTCTTGCTGATCGCACTGCTGGCCGCGTCGGCGTTCGTGGCCCTCAACCAGGCAGCGACGGCAATCTTCGGCCGGGCCGGCCGGATAGCCTCACTCGCGGTACTTGTCCTGGCCGGAGCAACCGGTGTGGTCTCGACACTTCCCGGACCGCTGTACGCACTCGCCGACTACCTGCCGACCCACGGCGCGGTGCTCGCGTTGCGCGCCGCCGCCACCGACGGGACCGGGCTGGCCACGGGTGTCGCCCAGCTCGCGGCGTGGCTGCTGGTCGGCGGTCTGGTTTCGATTCTGGTCACCGATCGCCGCCGGTACCTTTCCGCCAGAAGCATCCGCCTCCGGCGGACTCGTGCGCTGTCCGCCACTTGATCGGGAGACGGCGACCTCGCGCCCATTCCCCGCTCGTTGAGCAACCAACTGCTGCCCGGACCCGGACCGAACTACGATGTCGTCAGACAGCACCAAAGATGACCGTCCGGTCCCGCAGCTCGACAAATTTATTTTCTCCTTTGTGGCGACCAGCGTCTTCAGTTCATTTCCACCCAATACCGCCGGAGAATTGTCCGGAACGGCGACAGCTCGGCGCCACCATCGAAGTCGAGGCAGCCTTCGACCGTTGAGTCGGCCGATGGGCGCCTCAACGGCGGTCAGGAAAACAGGCTTGCTCGAACAATCCCTTGGGCTACCGGCGCCGTACTCGTTCCCAGCGCCTCCGGGAAGCCTCGAGCCAAGAGTGTTTTGACACTGTTTTCGCAGGTCAGACCCTATACAAAGAGGGGCAGAGTGGGCCGGGTCGGGCTCGAACCGACGGCCAAGGGATTATGAGTCCCCTGCTCTAACCAACTGAGCTACCGGCCCCTGGGTTCGCTTCCGCAGGTCGATCCCCCCAGTTCAGGTCAACTTAGCACAGGGCCCGCGCGGGCCGGGGAGCGTAGGCCGATCGGGTCGGGAACCCTCGCGCGGGCCGTCAGTCGCCTAGATTGCTGGGGGTCGGGTCCGAGAGGAGACCGCCATGCCCATCCCAGCACGGGTTCCGCTCGCGCTTCTCGATGCTCTCGCCGCCGGGCTCGGGCTGGGCTACCTCGCTCGCGACTACCGGGACACCCTCGTCTCGCACGGGGCGGTCCTGTCAGTCGCCGCAGTCGTGGGGGTTGCGGTAATCGTGGTGGCATACCGGGGATACCGTGCACTTCGCAGTGCGAACACCCGCCTGGACGCGATAATCGCGGACGAGCTGTCACGGCGCAAGCCGTCGCCGCGGCCGCGGCGGTAACGCGGATTCCGTTGCGGTTACGTGGGAAAATGAGCAACGCCGCCCAACCCGGCAATGGCGCCGTACAAACCAGGCGCGAGTGCCTCGGCGAGACCGCCGGGCGGCACTGCTTCCCGCAAAAGGTGCAGCCACGCGAAGACGGAACCGAGCAGCATCGCGTGCACTACGGGCACTTCGGGGCGGCGAAGCAGCTCGCCGCGGTCGACTGCGCGGTCTAGCACCTCCACCAGGTAAGCCCGTTCCCGCACCAGGAACAATTCGCCGAGCCGGGCCGTGGGTGCGTCTTCGGCGCGGAGGTCGGCAAGCAGGCCAGGCAACGCGTTTCGCACTTGTGGTCCGTCCAAAGCGGACTGAATGTCGGCGAGAACGCCCGCCACGTCACCGCGCAGAGTGCCGGTGTCGGGCGGAGCTGCCAGTGCGTCGTCGTGCACGACGGCAGCGAAGACGAGTTCCGCCTTCGACTTCCAGCGCCGGTAGAGCGCCGCCTTGCCGACGCCGGCACGCGCGGCGATCGCGTCGACCGTGCATCGCTGGTAGCCGACCTCCTCCAGCAGTTCGTTGACCGCGGCCCGCACCGCCTCGTCGATTCCCTGCTCTCGCGGCCGTCCGCGCCGGTTGTGCGTCATGGCGCACAGTTTACGAGACTGGCAGTTCCGTATATCTTCGGGGGCATGACCTGGGACAAAACCTCCACCCGGACCCTCGCCGTCGACCCGGCCGCGCTCTGGGACGTCCTCGCCGACGTCGAGAACTGGCCGCGCTGGGACCCGGACGTCGCGCGCGTCGAACTGCACGGGCCGATCACCGCCGGATCGACCGGATTCCTTTACCCCAGCGGCGGATTCCGCGGCAGCGTGCACGCGAAAATCGCGAAGGACTTCACCTTCACGGCCTGGCGGCCCGGACACGAGTTCACGCTCCGCCAGCCCGTTCCGCTCGGCCGGATGGACCTCCGGCTGAGCGTCGCGGCCGTCCCCGGCGGGGCCGAGCTGACCCAGCGCGTCGTCCTCGACACGCCGCTGCGGGCGGTCATGGTGCGGATCATCGGCGCGGACATCGTGGCGAACTTCGGCCGGAAATGCGACGCGCTGACCCGGCTCGCCACCGCGAACGCGACCTGACCGCCCCCGCGGTCCCGGCCGGAGCACCAGGACCGCGGGCGGGCGGACCGGACTAGTTCCGGTACCGGAACAGGATCCGGCCCCGGTCGAGGTCGTACGGGCTCAGCTCCACCAAAACCCGGTCATACGGCACGATCTTGATGAAGTTCTTCCTGATCTTGCCGCTGATGTGGGCCAGCACGTGGTGCCCGTTCGGCAATTCGACGGTGAACCGGGCGTCGCGCAGGCACTCGACCACGGTTCCCTCGACTTCGATCCCGCCCTTACCGGCCATGGCGCATCAACTCCACCGTGCTGTTCGCCCGCCGCGCGCCGATGCCCTCGAACAGCGCCGTCGCCGCCGTGTTGGCCTCGTTCACCTCGGCGGACGCCGTCTTGATCCCTGCTCGGTGCAGGACGTCGAGTGTGTGAATCAACAGCCCGCGCGCGATGCCCCGGCGTTGCCGGTCAGCGCGGACGGCGACGAGCCCGATCCGGGGCAGGCGCGTCACCTGAACCACGCGAATCAGACCCACGTATTCGCCGTCCTCGACAGCCACGGCGTACTTCGACGGATCCACGACAGTGTCGCCAGCCGGGTGCGGCAACACCTCGGCCGGCATCTCCGACCAGCCGACAGTCGCCTCGACCTCGGCGCGAACGACGCGGTCCAGCTCGCGCAACGGACCCTCTTCAGAGGACCCGGCGGGCACGATCGCGACGCCCGGCGGCGGGACAACCGGCCCGGCAGCGCGCGTGGGCACGACGTACTCCCATTCTCGGCGGCGGATCGTCAGACCGGCCTGCTGCCAGCCGTCCAGCAGTTCGCGGTCGGTTTCGTCGACCACGGTGTGGACGGGGTCCGGCAGGGTCGCCAGCATTTCGCGGGCGAGCTGGTCGAAGACGGAGCGGTGCCAGGCGTCGACGCTCAGGAAAACCCGCCCGTCGGGCCGGGTGGTGGCCTCGCCGCGACCGGCCGGCCTGCCGTCGTCCGACGCTTGCCACAGTCCGGGTTCGACCCGGGTGATGCTCACCGCGGGTTCGCCCTCGGTGAAACGCACAGTGTCCATGATGGTCACCTTTCGGAGTGCCTTCAGCTCAAGGCGCTCCTGGCAACCCCTACGTCAGTCGCCCGACCGTGACGACACGGGGAGCACCCACATCGAAACAGCGTTCATGGGGCTCACCTCCTGGCGTCGAGTCACGGTCGAAGCGAACCATAACGGCACCTGATGACCCCGTCCACCGATTTAATTCGCCCGCAGCACTACCTTGCCGCGACCATGTCCGACAGCCACCTCGCGATGGGCGCTCGCGGCGTCGTCGAGCGGGTACTCCGCCCGGACGGTCACCCGCAGTTCGCCTCGCGCGCACAGGTCGAGCAGCTCGCCGAGCCGCCGGGCGGACCGGTCGCTGGTGATCCACTGTCCGCCGAGTTCGGCGGCCAATGCTGGCTCCACAATGGATCCGATCCGGCCGCGATCGGCCACGATCTCCGCCGCAGTGCGAAGGTTTCCGTGCCCGGCGGTATCGAGAGCGAGGTCTATACCAGCTGAGGCGGCTTTACGGAGGCGTTCGATTTCGCCTTCGCCGTAGGTCACTGGTATCGCACCAAGCGCGCGGAGATATTCCTGGTTCTGCGCGCTGCCGGTCCCGATCACGCGCAGCCCGCGATAGCGCGCCAACTGGACCGCCATCGAGCCGACGCCGCCAGCCGCCCCGTGGATCAGGATCGTCTCGCCGGAGCGTGCACCGAGCCGCTCCAACGCGGTGTGCGCCGTCTGTCCAGAAGCAGACAGCGCTCCTGCCGTCAGCCAATCGACCTTCTCCGGTTTGAGAGTTACTTGGCTGGCTGGCGCGCTGACGTACTCGGCATAGCAGCCCAGCACCCGGAACCCGGAAACCTGTTGTCCGGTCTCGAATTCGGTCACCCCGGCACCGACCTGGACGATCGTCCCCGCGAACTCGTTGCCCAGAACCTGCGGAAACTCGATGGTCGCGCCCGGCGGCGTCCAGCCGTCCCGGATCGCGACGTCGGTCGGCTGAACGCCAGCAGCCTCGACGCGCACCAGCACCTCCCCGGGTCCCGCGGCCGGCGTCGGCAACCGGTGAAGGGTCAGCCGTTCGGCAGGTCCGAACTCGTCGATCGCGGCAGCACGCATCACCGTCGGGATCTCGGACATCACGCCACCGCCTTCGCTGCCGACCGGACGAATTCCGTCAGCTCCTGGACGCTGCTCGCCCCGGCGAAAAGGCGGTCGCCATGCACGATCGTCGGCACAGAACGGATCCCCAGCGACCGTCCTTCTTCGTGATCCGCCAGCACTTCCGCCGCGTAGTCCTCGTTCTCGCCGAGCGCGAGCACCTCGTCGCGCTGCAGCCCGGTCTTCAAGTCCGCCAGCACGTTCCAATCCGCCAGATCGAGGTTGTCCCGCAGATGCGCGGCGAACATCGCCTCCCACGCAACGGTTTCGGCGAGTCCCCGCGCGGCGGCCAGCTTGAGCACCCGATGGGCGGGCCGGGAATCGAGCGCCCACGCGGTGTCCATGCGAATCGTCAGCCCGTCCGCGCGCCCAGTCTGCTCGATCCGGTCCCGGCGGCGTTCCCATTCCGTCTCGCTGATCCCCCATTCGACCGCGGCGACCTCGCCGATCCGCCGCCGCCGCGGACCAGGACCTTCCGGAGCCAGAAGAAAACTCCGATGCTCGACGCGGGCCGGGACACCCGACTCCGCAATCGCTTGCGCGAGGCGGCGATGTCCCATCCAGCACCACGGACACAGCACGTCGGCCCATACCCGCAGGGTCGTAGTCGTCACAAAATCCCCTTCACGCGCGATCACCGCCGCCGTCCGGGCGGTGCCTACAGTGGACTTCATCAAGCAGACTTGATGTCAAGCACGGAAAGAGCTGCCATGCCCCAGATCACGCGCGAGGTCGTCTGGCTGAAGCCGGGACAGATCGCCGAACGCGCCGGCGTGAGCGTCCCGACGCTGCACTATTACGAGAGCCGCGGGCTCATCGCGAGCAGGCGTACGAGCGGCAACCGGCGCGAGTACCGCCGCGACACGCTGCGCATGATCGCCTTCATCCGTACCGCGCAGCGCGTCGGGGTGTCGCTGGAGGAGATCAAGGACGCGCTCGCCGAACTGCCGGACCAGCGCATCCCGACCAAACGAGACTGGGAGCGCATCTCCCGCCGCTGGCACGACCGCCTCACCGCCCGGATCGAGGAACTGACCGCGCTGCGCGACCGCTTCACCGACTGCATCGGCTGCGGCTGCCTGTCGCTGAAATCCTGCCCGTACTCGAATCCGGACGACGTCCTCGGCCAGGGCGGTGCGGGGGCGCGCCGGTTTCCGCATTAGGCGCCCGCGCGCTCCGCGTGCCTCCCGCCTTCCCGCCTTCCCGCGCGCTCTCCGCTTCGCGGGTCGCGGGTCGTGAGGGTTCCCCTCACGGACCCAGAGTCCGTGAAGGTGGCCCTCACGGACTCCGACGGGTCCTGAGCAGAGACTCCGACGGACTCTGAGTCGGTGAGGGGTCCCCTCACCGGAACCGAACTGCCGTAAAAGTGGCTCTCACGGAATCAGCGGGCCGGAGCAGCGCGCCAGCAACGGGCCGCGCACAGCGGGTCGCCGCTAGCCGCCGAGCGCCGCCCGGAAATACCGCCCCGTCGCGCCGTCATGCTCGGCGAGTCCCTTCGGCGTGCCGGTGTAGAGCACCTGGCCGCCGTTCTCGCCCGCGCCGGGGCCGAGGTCGAGCACCCAGTCCGCGGCGGCGACCACGTGCAGCGAATGCTCGACCACGACGAGCGTCCGGCCTTCGTCGACGAGCCGGTCCAGCAGCGCCACCATCCGCGTGGTGTCGCTGGGATGCAGGCCCGCGGTGGGTTCGTCGACGAGCAGGTCGTCGCTGGTCGAGTCGAGCTGCCGGGCGAGTTTCAGCCGTTGCCGCTCGCCGCCGGAGAGCGTGTCGAGCGTGCGGCCGCTCGCCAGGTGCCCCAGCCCCAGTTCGCCGAGCAGCGCGGCCAGCCGGACCACGTCCGGATGCGGCACGTACCGGGCCAGCGCCGACATCGGCGTGCCCAGCACCTCCAGCACCGTCCGCCCTTCGAGCCGCGTTTCCAGCGCCTCAGCACGGAATCCGGTCGCGTCGCACTCCTCGCACGGCGTGTCGACATCCTCCAGGAACGCCAGGTCCGTCCGCCGGACGCCGGTGCCTCGACACGCCGGGCACCCGCCCTGCGAACGCGGGTTGAACAGCTTCGGCGACTCCCCGCTCACCTCCGCGAACGCGCGCTGCACCGGGTCGGCCAGCCCGAGCCAGGTGCCAACCGTCGATCGCGACGTCGCGACGATCTGGCTCTGATCGACCACCGTGAACCGCGGGTGCCGCTCGGCGAGTTCGCCCGCCAGCGTCGACTTCCCGGACCCGGCCACCCCGGTGATCACCGTGAGGACGCCCGTCGGCACATCGACGTCGATGTCGCGCAGCGTATGCCGGTCCAGCCCGCGCAACGGCAGCCAGCCGGTCGGTTCCCGCAGCGTGTCCTTGAGCCGGACGCCCGTGCGCAACGCCCGCGCGGTCGTCGTGTCCGCCTTCCGCAACTCCGCCGGCGGGCCGTGGAACACCACGCGTCCGCCAGCTTCCCCCGCTCCCGGCCCCAGGTCGATCACGTGGTCCGCTGCGACCATCACCGCTTCGTGGTGATCCACTACCAGCACCGTGTTGCCATGATCACGCAACCGCCGGAGTACATCAACGAGGGACGCGACGTCGGCCGGATGCAGCCCGTCTGTCGGCTCGTCGAGCACGTACGTGAGGTCGGTGAGGCTCGATCCCAAGTGCCGCACCAATTTCAGCCGCTGCGATTCGCCGCCGGACAACGTCGGCGTGGCGCGGTAGCAGTGCAGGTGACCGAGGCCGAGCGTGATCATCGATTCCAGCCGCAACCGCAGCGCCGCCACCAGCGGACGCGCCCACTCGTGCTCGAGCCCGGCGCAGAATTCCAGCAATCCGGCCGCGTCGCGATACCCGAGGTCCACAATGGACACTCCGTTGATCCGGCTCTCCCGCGCGGCCGGCGCGAGCCTGCTGCCGCCGCAGTCCGGACACGGCCGCTGCCGGGTCACGTCGGCGAGCGCCGCCCGCACCGCCGGCCCCATCTTGGCCTCGCGTTCGACGAACAACCGCCGGATCCGCGGCACCATCGACTGGTATTTCGCGCTGGCCGGAAAGCGAGGCAACGGATTCGGCGGCTTCTGCGTCGGGCCGTGCAGCAGGAACTGCACCAGTTCCTCAGGCCACTCCCGCAACGGCAGATCGTTGTCGAAGAATCCCGAGTAGACATAGCGCTTCCAGATCCAGCTGTCGACCGCGAAGCTGGGGAAGACCATCGCCCCTTCGTTGAGCGAACGGCCGCGGTCGATCATCCGCTCGCCGTCGATGTCGGTGACCGTGCCGAGCCCCGCGCAAGCCGGGCACATGCCGGACGGATCGTTGAACGAGTAGGCGGGCGAGTACCCCGCGGACGGTTCGCCCAGGCGGGAGAACAACATCCGCAGCATCGTCCACACCTCGGTGGCGGTGCCGACCGTCGACCGCGAATTCGTGCCGAGCGGCCGCTGATCGACCACGACGACGGTGGTCAACCCGCTGAGCGAACTGGCCTCGGGAGCCGGATCGTGCGGCAGTTTGGTCCGCACGAACGCGGGCATCGTCGAGTACAACTGCCGCCGCGACTCGGCCGCGAGCGTCGCGAACGCCAGCGACGATTTGCCGGACCCGGAAACGCCGGTGACCGCGACCAGCTGGTGCTTGGGAATGTCGACGTCCACGTCGGCGAGGTTGTGCGTGCGCACACCGCGGAGGCTGATCATGTTCGACGGCATGTCCCGCAGCCTACGTCCCGGCGGGGGTTCGGGTGGGGTGGGTTGAGCTGCGCTGGGGCGGGGTGAGCTGGGGTGCGGCGGGGCAAGCCGGGCGAGGCACGGGTCGGCCGAGCGAGACACGACTGGGCGAGGCGGCGGGTCGTAGTTGGACGAGGCGCGGTTCGACCGAGCGAGACCACAACTGGGCGGGACGGCGGGCCGCGGCCGGGCGAGGCACAGATCGGCTGGACGAGGCACGGGTCGGCGGGGCGCGGCCGGACGGACCGCAGCTGAGCAAGTAGCGGCTGGGGCAGGTCGAAGTTCGCCGGGTTGCGGCGAGGCCAGCTTGTTCGCGGCCAGCCCAACCGTTCCCGCCCACCCGACGCCCTCCCCCAGTTTCTGGACTTGCTGGTCCATTTTTCCGAAGGCACCCTGGCCGAGCCAGGCGGGCGCGGCCCGCGCGTGTTTTCGGGAACGGAGCGGTGACCCCGATGCCTCTTGATCAGTATTACCTGCTCGGCCGGTCCGGATTGCGGGTCAGCAGGCTCGCGCTCGGCACGATGAATTTCGGCACCGACGGGTTCCACGCCGCCTACGGGAAGTCCGAGGAACAGGCGTGGCCGATCTTCCGCAAGTACGTCGAGGAAGGCGGCAATTTCGTCGACACTGCGGACTTCTACACCGCCGGGGAGAGCGAGCGGCTGCTCGGCAAGTTCATCGCCGAGACGGGCGAGCGGGACCGGCTGGTGCTGACGTCGAAGTTCACCAACAGCGTCGACCCGGGCGATCCGAACGCGGGCGGCAACGGCCGCAAGCACATGATCCGGTCGGTGGAGGCGTCGCTGCGCCGGCTGGGCACCGATTATCTCGACCTGTTCCTGCTGCACACCTGGGACCGGATCACGCCGGTCGAGGAAGTGCTGCGGACGTTCGACGATCTGGTGCGGGCGGGGAAGATCCGGTACGCCGGGCTGTCCGACGTGCCCGCGTGGTACGCGAGCCGCGCGCAGACTCTCGCCGACGCGCATTCGCTGCCGCCGATGATCAGCCTTCAGCTGCCGTATTCGCTGATCGAGCGGACGATCGAGACCGAGCACGTCCCGGCGGGGCAGGAGCTGGGACTGGGAATCACCGCGTGGAGCCCGCTCGGCGGCGGGTTCCTGAGCGGCAAATACCGCAGTTCGTCGGCTGGGCTGAGCGGCGAAGGACGGCTGACCGGCGACGGTGCCGCTGGGACCTGGACGGCGCAGCAGTGGGAACTGCTGAAGACGCTCGAGACGGTCGCCGACGAGCTGAACGTCACGATGGCGCAGGTCGCGATCAACTGGGTGGCGACCCAGCCGGGCATCGCGTCGGCGATCGTCGGGGCGAGCAGCGCGGACCAACTGGACGCGACCATGCACGCGCTCGACTTCACTCTGCCCGCCGACCTGCGCGACGCCCTGGACCGCGCGAGCGAGGTGCCGCCGGCCGGGCCGTACCGGATGTTCACGCCGGAGTACCAGTCGTGGCTGATCAACCCGGGCGCGAAGGTGGGCGATAAGCCGGAGGGCTATCGGCCGGTGATGCGCAACTGGGTGCCGGCGAAGCAGCCGTGAACCGCGCGGGATTCCGCGTATTGTGAAAGATGATTTCCCTCGCCCTTTCTAAGATATAGCGCACCCCGGGGCTTGCCGCAAGCCCCGGGGGATGCCGCAGAATCGCTGCTCGATCACGAAAATCGAGCTGCGGGGAGCGGGCGTGCGATTGTCGCGGGCAAGGTCGAGGGTTGAGGTGTGCGGGGAAGTCGTGCCGTCGGCGGTGAGCCCGGTGCGACAGTTGGGGGCGCGTTCCCGTGGCTCCTTAAGCCTCCATTCATTCGGAGCGAGCGCACGGCCGCCACCGACGAGCGGCGTAAAACTCCGCGAGCCGACCGGGACTCGTCCGCTCGGCAGCGCGGAGTACGCCCGGAAATGCCTGGCCCGCCTGGCAATTGGCCACTCCGCTCGGCTCGAGCAGACCTAGTCCGCCTTGGCCTGGCCCGATTCACCTGGCCAACCGCGGTGACCCGGAGCGTTCGCCGTCGGCCGGCCTGCCGTCGCCAGGCGAGTGAACGACGCCGCCAAGCGTGCGACACCGGGGCCTGGCCGACCGCGACTGGACCCGCCCAGTCGTCCCGGCTCAAGGCTCTGCCCGCTACGCCATGGCCCGGGTGCGCCGCCGGACCCGACTCGGCTGCCGCGATTCGACCCGCTCCCCCGCTGTGCCACGCCCAGGGGAACCTGAGGGCTCGGTTCAGCCAGCCTCAACCGACCCCGGCGCGTGTGGCCATCCGGCAAACCTGGCACCCGGGCTCGCGTCGAGCCACCGCCCGGCCACGCGCGACGGCTCGGCTCGGCTCGGCTCGGCTCGGCTCGGCTCGGCTCGGCTCGGCTCGGCTCGGCTCGGCTCGGCTCGGCTCGGCTCGGCTCGGCTCGGCTCGGCTCG